>CAMBPA010000011.1 GCA_945869355.1 Bordetella parapertussis | reverse complement strand
TACGCCACGAAAATATCCCGGGGTCGGAGGAAGCACACCTGCGGTGTCGCCCCCAACTGTTTCTGCACAGAACGCGATGATTTTTTCTGGCCCAGTAGCGATGAAGGCGTCTTCAATTTCCTTGAGCAGGCGAGCGGTGTAGGCATCTTGGGTCTCGTCAGCCCCACGATCGCGATATTCATAGCAAGGGCCAACGCGTGGCACGTCCATAAGCAGGGGGGCGAATTGTTTGCGTCGCTGCTCGTTACCGCTAATGGCCAACGCGCCAAGGGTGTTGCCGTGATAGCTCTGTCGTCTGGCGACAAAGACCGTTCGCTCAGGCTGACCAATTTCAACACAGTACTGACGCGCTAATTTAAGGGACGCTTCGACGGCCTCCGAGCCGCCTGAAACGAAATAGACGTTGCTGAGTTCTTTCGGAGCGTGCTGGATGAGGTGGTTAGCCAGCTCTTCAGTGACCTCGGAGGTAAAGAAGCCCGTGTGCGCATAAGCATGTTGATCGATCTGGGCGTGCATCGCTGCCAACACGTCCGGATGTCCATGGCCCAGACACGACACCGCAGCGCCGCCGCTTGCATCGATATAGGCCTTGTTGTGTTGATCGTAAATGTGAATGCCCTGCGCACGTGCAGCCGTTAAAGGCGTTTTACGCAGAGAACGATGAATGATGTGGCTCATAGAGGATCCGTTATTGCCTTAGCGAGAGAGGCCCTTGAGGGCGAGTCGGATGCCGTCAGAGACGCTCACACCATCCGGAAGTGTTTTTAACGCATTAAGCGCTTCACGCTCAGAGTAGCCTAGCGCAGTCAGGGCATGAAGCACGTCGTTTTGCGTGCCCGCGACGGCTGTGGGTTGTACGCCTAGATCGGCACCGAGCTTGCCTTTCATTTCTAACAACAGGCGCTCGGCGGTTTTTTTACCGATGCCGGGTACACGCATTAAGCGTGCTGATTCTTGTAGCGTGATGGCCTGCGCAAGTTCGGTGGCGGACATGCCCGATAGGACGGCCAGCGCCGTGCGTGCGCCGATGCCGCTCACCTTAATCAGCTCTCGGAAGGTCGCACGTTCCTCAGCAGTAGAAAAGCCGTACAGAATATGCGCATCTTCACGCACTGTGAGATGCGTTAAGAGCGTGACTTGTGCGCCTAACTCTGGCAGCGCATAAAACGTCGTCATGGAAACATCAATATCGTAGCCGACGCCTTGTACATCCAGACCAATGCGTGGCGGCATTTTTTCAAACAACGTACCGGTGAGGCGACCTATCATGCTGAATCCTTGAGTAAGTGGGTTGTTAACCCAGTAAGCGTCCTGCGCGTACGCGGGTACGACCACGTGATGTGCGAGCTTGATAGTTCATTTGACCAAGTTTTTCGGTGAGTGGGACGATGTGGGCATGACAGATCGCGCAGGCGAGCGCATCGGCCGCATCTGGTGGGGGCACACCATCTAGGCGCAGCAGACGTTGTACCATCATCTGCACTTGCTCCTTTGCTGCGCGTCCGGCACCAACAACAGATTTTTTTATCTGTAATGCGGTGTACTCGTGGACAGCCAGATCACGATCCGCTAGCGCACAGAGCGCCGCGCCGCGAGCTTGACCGAGCAGGAGCGTGCTGGCTGGGTTGGTGTTCATGAAGACGATTTCGAGTGCTGCAACGTCAGGCTTGGTGTCCTCGACAATTTGTCGCAAGTTGTCGAGGATGACCTTCAAGCGAAGCGGCAGCGTGATGTCGCTTGGCACGACGATGGTTCCACTCGCAACATAGGAAAGTGTTGCGCCTTGTAGGTCGATGACGCCGAAACCAGTTCGGCGTAAGCCCGGATCAACGCCAAGAATCCTCATCGGGTCAATGGCCTAGTGACGGAAGTGCCGCATGCCGGTCAGCACCATGGCGATGCCGCGCTCGTTCGCAGCGGCAATCACCTCGTCGTCTCGCATGCTGCCACCCGGCTGAATCACGCAGCTTGCTCCCGCATCGATCACGACATCCAAACCATCGCGGAAGGGGAAAAACGCATCGGAGGCGACTGCCGAGCCTGTCAGTGTCAGCCCTGCGTTTTCTGCCTTAATCGAGGCGATACGGGCTGAGTCGATTCGACTCATTTGGCCGGCACCGACGCCCAGCGTCATTCCGTCACCACAGAAAACGATGGCGTTGGACTTCACGAATTTCGCTACTTTCCAGGCGAAGAGCAGATCAGCCATTTGCTGTGGGGTGGGTTGCTTGTGCGTAACAACGTGCAAATCTTTGGCTGCAGTGGTGCCCGAGTCTGGAGTTTGGATGAGCCAACCACCGCCCACGCGTTTGACATCGATATCGTTTTGTCCGGTGCCCATTGGTACCCGTAAGACGCGTACATTTTTCTTTGCTGCGAGCGTTGCGAGGGCGTCCTTGTCGTAGGCTGGAGCCAGGAGGACTTCAACGAATTGTCCGCTGACGGCTTGGGCGGTGGCCAGGTCGACCTTACGATTAAAGGCGATGATTCCACCAAAGGCAGAGGTGGGGTCGGTCTTAAATGCCTTGTTGTATGCGTCGAGCGCGGTGTCGGCGGTCGCCACCCCACAAGGGTTTGCATGCTTGACGATCACGCAAGCGTGATTGCCAAAGCTACGCACGCAATCCCAGGCGGCATCGGAATCCGCGATGTTGTTATAAGACAGTTCTTTGCCCTGTAACTGAACAAAGTTGCCAAGCAAACCAGTCTGTCGCGTGGGATCAGTGTAGAAGGCCGAGAGTTGTTGAGCGTTTTCGCCGTAGCGCAGAACTTGTTGTTGATGCACTTGGAGGGTCAGCACGTTTGGCCAGGTGCTGCGTGCAGGCACGTTGTCTTGAGCGGGCTCCGCTTCAGTCAGGCTGCTGAGGTAATTGGCGATCGCGCCATCGTAGGCGGCAGTATGGGCGTATACCTTGGTGGCGAGTTTTAAGCGCAAGCCATAAGAGGTTGAGCCACGCTGATCGATTTCCTTAAGTACGGCAGGGTAGTCAGCAGGATCGATGACGACCGTGACGCCACCCTCTTCGGTGCCATGATTTTTGGCGGCGGCACGCAGCATGGCTGGTCCGCCAATATCGATATTCTCTACTGCGTCGGCAAACGTGCAGTCAGGCCTGGCAACGGCTTGACGAAACGGGTAAAGGTTGACGACCAACAGATCGATGCGATCGATCTTATGTTTTTTGAGGGTCGCCATGTGTTCGTCGCTATCGCGGCGAGCGAGCAACCCGCCATGAATCTTCGGATGCAGCGTTTTAACGCGGCCATCGAGGATTTCTGGTGAGCCAGTGTGTTTGGCAACCTCGGTGACTTTTAGACCAGCCTGCGCGAGCAGCTTAGCGGTGCCACCGGTCGACAAGAGGCGCACGCCACGCGAGGCAAGCGCCTGCGCGAATTCAACAATACCGTCTTTGTCTGAAACGGAGAGCAAGGCTGTTTTAATTTTCATTGCAGGCTTATTTTTCTGAGAGTAGTTTGTGGGAAAGAAGTTTTTTACGCAGCGTGTTGCGCGTAAGGCCGAGCATGTCGGCCGCTTTTGATTGGTTGTCCCCTGCGTGTTGCATCGCAATTTGCAGAAGGGGGCGTTCGACACATTGAATCACCATGTCGTACATCGCGTTAGGCTGCGTGTCGCCTAGATCGGTGAGGTACCGTTCGAGCGTGTCACGAACTGAATTTTGCAGAGCGTTGTATTGTTTCATGGTGTGTAGAGTGTCTAGCGCTTAGGCAGCCTGCTGATGGGCGACATCTTGTCTGGGATTGTCGCAGTTTGGCAGGCCTGTGTGTGGCAAAAAGTTACGTTGGGCGCTAAACCAGTGCTCGACAGCCGCCGCTTGCTCGGCCGTGCTTTCCAGCCGATTGATGCGGTCGGCAAAGGCTTGCCCGCCTGGCAGCCCATCAACATACCAGCCAATATGTTTGCGCGCGGTGAGCACGCCGGTACGCTCACCATAAAAATGGTAGTGATCCGCTAGATGCGCCAAGAGCAAATCCCGCATTTCGTCCCAAGAGGGGGCAGCTAAATACTGCCCCGTACGCAGAAAGTGGTCAATCTCCCGAAAAATCCAGGGGCGTCCTTGCGCGGCGCGACCGATCATGATGGCGTCCGCACCTGTATAGGCGAGCACCTGGCGCGCTTTCTCAGGGCTGTCAATATCGCCGTTTGCCACGACAGGAATCGTGAGACTAGACTTGACGGCTCGGATGGTGTCGTACTCCGCTTCACCCAGATAGAGGTCTTCACGCGTGCGACCGTGCAGTGTCAGGGCGGCGATCCCGGCGTTCTGAGCAAGCTGACCGATACGCAAGGCATTACGGTCGTCGCGACTCCAGCCCGTGCGGGTTTTGAGTGTGACCGGCACGTTGTGTGGCTGACAGGCTTGAACGACCGCTTCCAGGATGCGTGCCACGAGGTCTTCGTGGCGCAACAATGCCGAGCCCGCTGCGACGTGACACACTTTTTTGACCGGACAGCCCATATTGATATCAATAATGCGTGCGCCCTTGCCGATATTGAAGACCGCAGCTTGCGCCATCATGGCGGGATCTGCTCCGGCGATCTGTACGGCGACAGGTTCGATCTCGCCGTCATGGTTCAGGCGGCGTGAGGACTTCACCGTTTGCCATAGTTGTGGATTGCTTGCCGCCATTTCTGAAACGGCATAGCCCGCGCCCAGTTTTTTGCATAGCTGACGAAAAGGGCGATCTGTCACACCCGCCATGGGTGCGACAAACACGTTGTTAGGGAAGGACCAGGCACCGATTTGCATGCGCAAATTGTAATCGGTTGGACTGCAACAACTGAGTTACCCGTCGTTACAGCCTCAAACCCTGTAAGAGATGTCTTGCGAGAGGGGCGCGCAAGGCAGGAATCAGGTCCATGGCGAGCAAGGCGAGACCAGCAGAGTGTTCAACAATCGGCCAGCCTGAGGTGAAGACGCGCGACATCAAATCGGTCAGATGTGTGGTGAGCTGGCGATCGGGCTGCCGCATGCGCACAAACTGCTCAAGCGCTGCGCTTGGTTCTTGGTCTGTCAAGGGAAGCCAGTCACGCAACGCGATCGCCAGGCTGGCGGCGTCGCGTAAGCCGAGGTTCAGTCCTTGACCGGCCACCGGGTGGAGCGTTTGTGCCGCATTGCCAATCGCGATGATGCGTCCATTGACCGGAGCGGCGCGCACGCTCAGCGCGAGAGGGAACAAGGAGACCTTGTCTTGTACGTCAAGCGAACCAAGCCGCCCACCAAACGCCTGCGTCAGCGCAAGGGAAAAGTCTGCCGCACTCAGTGTCTGCAGATATTCAGCACGCTTCGGTGCACAGCACCATACGATTGATTGTTGGTCTGTCGCTTCGGGGTGAGGCAAGATCGCCAAGGGCCCTTCACGTGTGAAGCGTTCGAACGCCCAACCTGTGCGTGGGAGGCTCGCTCGCACTCGCGTGAGCAGCGCCATTTGTTGGTAGGTGCGGCGAATTTCGGTCGGGCTGCCGCCGTCGGCCTGAACAACCATTGCGACATGCAGGTTGTCTTGCCCTTGCGAAAGTTGCACGCCACGCGCGTCTTGATGCATGACTTGCGCGCTGGCGCCGTGACGCACGCATACGCCGCTTGCTTGAACAGCGCGGGTGAGTTGTTCGATGAGCGCCCCGTACCGCAGCACACAGCCTAGTTGAGGTACCGCAAAATCAGTATGCTTAATTAACGTACGCCCCAGACGACCGCGTTGTGAGACGTGAATCGTGCGGATGTCGGCGTAGCGTTCGGGCCACGCACCTAAGGATTCGAGTAAAACGCGACTGCCATGGTTCACCGCAAGGACTCTAGGATCTGTGTCCGGCGTATGACCGTAGCGCGAGGCAGCATCTGACTGCAACAGGACGATACGCGCAGGCCTCGGACTTAGTCGCGCGAGTAGCAAGGCGAGGGCGCAGCCCACTGGGCCGCCACCGAGGATGGCAATGTCGAACTCGCAGGTTGGGGTCTCTGAAGGCATCTCACATTCTATCGTGGGACCAGACTAAGGGCTTTGGTTGAATCCTTAGATCGGGATAGGCTATTCTTGCGGCACAACGTAAGTGACCTTTCTTTGCCTCGGTACCATGACTATTCAACAAGCAGCTCCAGCATTTCGAAATAAAGTGACGGTGGGGCTCTTGGCAGCTGTTCTGGGTTGCGTCGGCGCGCATTGGTGGTATTTGAACCGCCCTTACGCTTGGCTCATGTCCTTAATCAGTGTGGGGCTGATGGTCGCGTGTGGCTTTGCCGACATCTGGTGGGAAAATCCTGCATTTTTTTTACTGTTCGTCCCCACTTTGGCTGGGTTTGTTGAGGCCATTGTGTTGTGCCTCATGAGTGACCAGCGCTTTGATGCGCGCTACAACCCCGGGCTGGTGCGGCATCAGGCCAGCGGCTGGGGGCCAGTATTGGTGGCTAGCTTCACCCTCTTGATCGGCACTGTCGCGTTGATGTTCGGGATCGCGATGATTGTGATTTATGTCTGGTCCGCACTCGGTTGGTTAGACGGCCTCGACCTGGAGGGCTAAATACTGATGTTGGTTGTTTGGGGGCAGACCCAACGCGCATGCTCACGCGTGAGGTCGATACAACCACCTTCGCCATACACGCCGACTGGCGCGCGGTATTCCATCATCTGAGTCAAAATTCCTTGCTTAACGGTGGCGTCTAGCGTTGATGCCGCGATCATTTCTTTGACGCGATCTTCGTCTATGCGCAATGCGCCTGCAGCAGTTTGTTCGACACAGTGACGCCAATGATAGATTTCCAAGCATTTGGTTTCGATTGGATAGGGTTCGGCTTTATCCCAAAGATTGACGAACTTCCCGGCGCCCATGTAGACCACCCAGGAACCTTCAAACCCATCTACGTCTGTCGAGTATTCGTCGGGATTCTTAAACCAGACGCGGCTTCCGGGGACGTAATGATGCTTGGGGAAGGGTCGTTCACGCGAGCCGCGCTCCATTAAAAATGCGTTAATGAATGATTCTCCGCGAAGTGGAGCATGCGCCCAGCGGTTTTCAATGACTTCAAGTAATTCTGGGTTGGTTGTCTCCAGCTCCTGCACCAAGCCCGCCAACATCAAATACTCAGAAGCTTGTCGACAGGCGAAACCGTAGCGTTGTCCCGTCATGTCTGGGCAGAGGGCGTACTCGAGTGCGCGGGGGAGTGACTGGCCCGCAATCAACGCGAAGCTATCGGTACTAAGTTGTTTCCAGTGGGTAGGGGGGCGAGTGTCTTCGTCGATGCTGAACCATAGCTCAGTGCGGCGCGCAATCAATGCGATGTTGCGACGAATACGGATGGCGGCAAACAGCTCGTCGATACTCGGAAAGCTCGATGCAACCGGACTAATCGCTTTGGATAAGAATATCTCGCGTAGCAATTCGTGCTCGGGCCCTGTGGTCGAGAAACCAAAGTTGGAGGCTAAGAGGCGCATGTCGGCATCGGGCGCGCTCTCGTGGAGCAAGGCATTGGCGTGGACATGAACGATGGCAGTGTCTTGGAAACGCAGCGGCTCAATCGTGACGAATTCGCGTACCCGCATCTCGTCGCACCACTTCCCAAGCGCGCGAATGATCGATGCGCTTTGTGCGTCGTCTTGCGCGATGACGCAAATGCCCCCTAAGGGTTCAAACTGAATTGGATCGAACATCATCGGTCTCGGTTCTAAGGATTCCAGAACTTTGTTGTACGTCAGTCTTTGTGTTGCATCAAGTCCTCGATGTCCCTAACTTCTACGGGTACACCCCTACTCATTAATTCACAGCCGTGTTGCGTGACTACTGCGTCGTCCTCAATACGAATGCCAATATTCCAAAATAGCTCTGGCACGTCTGGCGAAGGCGTGACATAAAGGCCTGGTTCTATCGTCAACACCATACCTGGCGAAAGCGTTCGCCACGCACGTTCTCCTGCGCCCGCAGAAGGTGTTCGATACTCGCCTACGTCATGGACATCCATGCCAAGCCAATGTCCGGTTCGATGCATGTAAAAGCGTTTGAAACTTTCGGTTTCGATATTTTTTTCAAGCGATCCTGTGAGGAGTTTTTCGTCAAGGAGACCTTGGACCAAGACACGCACTGCAGCTTCATGAGCGGCATTCCAGTGGTGGGCAGGTGGTACGCACGCTGTGGCAGCGCGCTGGGCCGCCAGAACGATTTCGTACAGCGTACGTTGTGCAGCCGAAAAACGGCCGTTCGCGGGGAACGTGCGCGTGATGTCCGAGGCATAGCCGTCGAGCTCGCAACCCGCGTCAATGAGGACCAGATCGCCGTCGCGCATGACTGTATCGCCTGCGCGGTAATGCAAGGTGCACGCGTTACCGCCGGCCGCAACGATGCTGTCATAGGCGACAGATTGCGCACCGTTCTTGCGAAAGACATACAACAGTTCAGCCTCAAGTTCGTACTCGTGACGTCCAGGTTGCGCGGCCTGCATCGCGCGTACATGCCCGAGCGCCGAAATTGCGGCTGCACGCCGCATCGTATCGAGCTCGTGCGCATCTTTGACTAAGCGCATTTCGCTGAGTGGTTCGCCGATATCGAGCCAATGGGTGGGTGTGGCGCGCGCGCCCCGCAACGTAGCTTGAGCGGTGCTGATCCAAGCATGCAGTTGCGTCAGATATTGAGGACTGCGACTACGCGAGGTGTTGGCAAACAGATTTTTTAAGCCGGTCATCAGCAGGGGAATTTGCGTCTCGAGCTCGGTCGTGGCGAAGGCTTGATCAAACTCAAAGTGTTCCGCCGCTGCAGTCGGTCCCCAGCGTTTTCCGGTCCAGGTTTCCCTGAGCGGATCTTTAGGTTCGCAAAATAAAATGCTTTGATCTGTTTCACCTGCGATCAGCACGAGCCAGGCATTCGCTTCGGTAAAGCCTGTGAGGTAGAAAAAATCGCTGTCGTGTCGGAATGCGTAATGGTTATCTCGGTTCCGCGAAATGTCGGGACCTGTGGGCAAAATAGCGATTCCGCCACCCATGCTGCGCATCCAGCTCAGAATCTGCTGGCGACGACGATGGAAAGGGCTGAATGTGTTGTGCGCGGGGGTCATGAGGCCTGGGTTCTCAGCGAAAAGAGATCGACGTTGGTTGCGGTGGCGGTTGGTCTGATTGGTTGCTCCTAACATACTACAATCTCACGCGTGGATTGTGCGCCAATCTCCGATCATTTTAAAGGTTGTGTGATGGACTGGCTGAGTTGGCTGAACCCCTGGGAATTGTCACCCGTTTTGGTGGCGTGCTTCGTGCTAAGCGCTTGGCTCTTCGTGCGCGGCGCACGTACGCGTCGCGTGTCGCGCACGCGCCAAGTGTTCTTTTGGAGCGGTTGGGTGATGTTGTATTTGTCGATGCACACGATGCTCGACTATTACGCCGAACGTATGTTTTTTATGCATCGGATCCAACACCTTGTGCTGCACCATCTTGGACCACTGGTTGTGATGGCCGCCTATCCCGGTTCGGTGATGCGCGCAGGCCTGCCGCGTGCGCTGCGGCAGGCGCTGTTTAGGTTCACCCAAACGATCTGGGGACGCGGGACCGTTTCCCTACTGACCAACCCCATATTCGTACCCGCTTTATTTGTATTTTTGGTCGTGATTTGGTTGATTCCGTCGGTTCAGTTTTATTCGATGTTGGACTGGAGGCTGTACCGCCTCATGAACTGGTCGGTTGTGATCACGGGCTTCATGTATTGGAATTTAATCTTGGATCGCCGGCCTAATCCGCCTGCGGCCATGACGCCTGGCGGGCGCGTGATCTCCCCGATTTTGACGATGGCGCCGCAGATGGTCGCGGGGGCGGTGATCGCCTTTACTGAACGTGATTTGTACCCCTTGTTTGATTTGTGTGGGCGCGCCATCCCCAGGGACGCGCAGACCGATCAGATGATCGGTGGCTTGACTATGTGGATACCGGCTGCGATGACTGAGGTGATCGGTCTCTTGGTAGCGTTGCGCACCTTGATGCGGCTTTCTGCCAAGGGACGCTGGGGAGTCGCCAAGCCTATCAGGGTATAAGACCGTGGTACTTGCGCCCGAGTGCGATCGTTGCTTTAAACATGCCTTCTTTGTTGCCGCAGTCGTAGCGGATCCCGTCATAGCGATGTGCGAACACGGCTTGCTCTTTCAGTAAGGAAGCGATCCCGTCTGTCAGTTGAATCTCGCCACCTGCGCCGGCTTGTGTTTGGCGTAAGTGCGCGAAGATGCGGGCGTCTAGAACATATCTACCAACGACCGCTAGCGTCGAAGGTGCGACCTCTGGCTTGGGCTTCTCGACAATGTGTCGCACACGCTCGGTACGTGGGCCGGCTGGATCTGTTGCCACAATGCCGTACCGGTCGGTATCGCTCAGAGGGACTTCTTGCACCCCCAGAATACTGCCTTGGTAGGTGAGGGCTGCATCAATGAGCTGCCCGATGACAGGACGTTCCGCGTCGAGCAAGTCGTCTGCCAACAGCACGGCGAAAGGCTCGTCGCCGACGATGGGAGCCGCTGTCAGGACGGCATGGCCGAGCCCAAGCGGGGCGGATTGCCGAATGTAAATACAACTGACGTTCGAAGGCAAGATGCCTTGAACAATGGCAAGTAACTCGGCTTTGCCTTTGCGGGCCAATTCATTTTCCATCTCTGGTGCGGAATCGAAATGATCCTCGATGGCACGCTTGTGACGTCCCGTGACAAAAATCAAATCAGTGATCCCTGCCGCCACAGCCTCTTCGACGGCATATTGGATGAGGGGCTTGTCCACCACGGGTAGCATCTCTTTGGGCATAGCCTTGGTGGCCGGTAAAAAACGGGTTCCAAGTCCGGCGACGGGGAAAACCGCTTTGCGTACAGGGCGCATCTTTTGATTCCTTGCAAAAATTCGCCCAGAGGGCGGAACGTATCTCGACACCCGCTATCATAAGCGTATGACCCGCCAACATACAAAACCCCATCAAATTAAATCGTCATCCAAATGTCTTATTTGGGTGGTGGCCGCACTGTTGTGCACGCCACCTGCTGCGTGGCCTCAACCCGCTGCGGTCCCCACCTTGGGTTCTCCGGCGTCGGCCGAGTTGTCCCCATCCGTAGAGCGCCGCTTGGGCGAGGCCATTATGGTGCAGGGCCGCCGGGATCCTGAATACATCAATGACCCGGATCTCAGCCAGTATTTGAACGAAATGGGTCAAAAAATTGCCGCCTTCGCGCCTGGCGGTGCGCCTCAGGTAGACGTGTTCGGTGTAAGAAACCCGATCGTCAATGCGTTTGCCATGCCAGGCGGTTTTATTGGTGTGCAGACCGGGCTGATCGTCTTGGCAGGTGCCGAGTCTGAGCTTGCGGGCGTCGTGGCCCACGAAATCGCACACGTGACGCAGCGACATATTGCGCGAGGCCTGACCCAGCAAACCCAGGGCGGCCACCTTGCCTTGGCGACCTTGGTTGCTGCGATCTTAGCGGCGATGATTCCCGGAGGAGGCCAAGCTGCGATGGGCATCGCAGCGTTTGGTCAAGCGGCCATGATCGATCGTCAACTTGGTTTTTCTCGTGATGCCGAGCAGGAGGCGGACCGCACAGGTGTGGAAATGTTGCGCAAGGCGGGTTACGACCCCAACGGCATGGCCTTAATGTTTGGCAGACTGATGAGCGCATCTTCCCTGAACGAAGGGCGTGGCGGTGGTGTGTATGCCACCACGCATCCTTTGAGTATTCAGCGGATGACGGATATGCAAAATCGCATTCGACAGTTTCCGGCAAGCAAATCTCAGGGTTCGGATGAGTTCTGGTTTGTGCGGGCTAAGTCGCGGGTCTTACAAGCGCTAGACCCACGGGCGTTGCGCCAGGCACTCGATCAGATGGAAGAGGAGGCCCGTGCTTCGGGCGGTGAAGTGGGCGCGAGTGAGGCGCAGATGCGCCGCGCTGCCGCGTGGTATGGCGTTTCGTTGGTCGCACTCGCCCGACAGGATCCCGCGGCTGCCGCAACGGCTTTACAGCAGGCGCAGTCATTCAAGATCTCATCGCCTTATTTGGATTTGCAGAAAATCGATATTGATATTGCGAATCGGCAATACGCAGCAGCCTTGACGGGGGCCCAGGCGGGCAGTAAGCGTTGGCCCACTCGCCGTTCTTTCGCCATGCGGATGGCGCAAACCTTGCAAGGTACAAACAAAGACGCTGAGGCCGCAAACTTCCTGAAGGCTCAAATCA
>CAMBPA010000010.1 GCA_945869355.1 Bordetella parapertussis | reverse complement strand
GACCTCAATAGCCCTTATGTCAACACGATTTCGGTTGATCAGCAGCCAGCTTTCCCGGGGGATCTGGCCATTGAGTAGCGCCTTGCCTCCATCATGCGTTGGAACGCTTTGGCGATGGTTGTGCGTGCCAATCAAGCATACGGCGAACTTGGCGGCCATATCGCCAGTTACGCAAGCGCCGCTGATCTTTTTGAAACAGGATTCAATCATTTTTTTGAAGCGCGTCGTGGCACCGAGCCAGGGCAACACCGTGGCGATTTAGTTTTCTTTCAACCACACAGCGCACCCGGTGTCTATGCACGCGCCTTTCTAGAAGGCCGGCTCAGCGAACAAGACTTAACGCACTATCGCCAAGAAATTCAAGCCATCCAGCATGGCGCCCAGGGACTCTCTAGCTACCCTCACCCTTGGCTCATGCCAGACTTCTGGCAGTTTCCAACGGGCTCAATGGGGATCGGGCCTATTAGCTCGATTTACCACGCACGCTTTATGCGTTATCTCACGCACCGAAATCTACTCGACTGCTCGAGCCGCAAAGTGTGGGGGGTATTTGGCGACGGCGAAATGGATGAGCCAGAATCCATGAGCGCACTCACGCTTGCCGCACGCGAAGGGTTGGATAATCTCGTGTGGGTGGTGAACTGCAATCTGCAGCGCCTCGATGGCCCCGTCCGAGGTAACGGCCGCATCATTGATGAACTAGAAAAACTCTTCATCGGTGCTGGTTGGAATGTCATTAAGCTCGTGTGGGGTAGCGACTGGGACGGACTCTTCGCGCGCGATGTAACGGGCGCTCTCGCGCGCGCCTTTGCCAACACCGTCGACGGTCAAATGCAAACCTTCGCGGCAAAAGATGGCCGCTTCAATCGCGACAACTTCTTTGGGCAGAACGAAGAACTCGCGCGTCTCGCACAAGGCATGACCGATGACCAGATCGATCGACTCAAACGTGGCGGGCACGATTTAGTCAAGATCCATGCAGCCTACGCCGCAGCCGCTAACCATAAAGGCCAGCCAACCGTCATTCTGGCGCACACCAAAAAAGGCTACGGCATGGGGAGTGCTGGTCAAGGGAAAATGACGACCCACAGCCAAAAGAAATTCGATGATACCGACTTGATCGAGTTTCGTAATCGATTCCACTTGCCCTTAACCGACGAACAGGCCACCTCGCTTAGCTTTTACAAGCCCGCAGCAGACAGCCCCGAAATGAAATATCTACAGACGCAGCGCGAACGTCTCGGCGGCTATTTACCTAAGCGCGAAACGGTTTGTGAAACAGTCAATGTTCCTGCCATCGAACAACACAGTGGCTTCGCACTGAAAGCAGACGGCAAAGAGATGAGTACAACCATGGCATTCGTACGGATGCTGGGCAATTTGCTCAAGGACGCAGAACTCGGTCCGCGTATTGTGCCAATCGTCGCAGACGAAGCGCGCACCTTCGGCATGGCTAACCTGTTCAAGCAGGTGGGTATTTACTCGAGCGTCGGTCAGCGCTATGCGCCCGAAGACATCGGCTCCGTGCTGAGCTATCGAGAAGTCTTAGATGGTCAGATTCTTGAAGAAGGGATCTCTGAAGCAGGCGCCATCGCAAGTTGGACCGCCGCCGCCACCAGCTATAGCGTACACGGCTTAGCGATGCTGCCTTTTTATATTTACTACTCCATATTTGGGTTTCAGCGCGTGGGCGACCAAATCTGGGCTGCTGCAGATCAACGGCCTCGCGGCTTTTTGCTGGGCGCCACATCGGGGCGCACCACGCTTGGCGGTGAGGGCTTGCAGCATCAAGATGGGTCGAGCCATCTGCATGCCGCAACGATTCCCAATTGCAAGGCCTATGACCCCGCCTTCGCTGGCGAAATGGCCGTGATCGTCGATCAAGGTATCCGACACATGATGATTGAGCAGCGCGATGTTTTTTACTATGTCACGCTCATGAATGAAAACTACGCACAGCCTAGCCTTCCGGATGGCACCCAGCAAGGGGTGCTCAAAGGCTGCTATCTGTTCAATACGTATCGCGCCAAGAAGCAAACCCGTTGCGTGACACTCTTAGGCTCGGGCGCCATTCTCACTGAAGTCATTAAAGCGGCCGAACAACTCGCCGCACAAGGGGTCACCACCTTTGTTTACAGCATCACCAGCTGGAGTGAGCTCGCGCGCGATGGTGTTGCATGCGAAAAAGCCATGCTCAATGATGACGCGAACATTGGTTTGCCTTATTTGTACCAACAACTTGCGCATAGCGAAGGGCCCATCATTGCGGCGACTGACTATGTACGAGCCCTACCGGAATCCGTACGCGCGTATGTGCCTGCCGACCGTCGCTACTTGACTTTGGGCACTGATGGTTTCGGAAGAAGCGACACACGCGCGGAGCTGAGGGCTTATTTTGGTGTGGACGCTGCAACGATCTCACGTGCTGCGCTGCGTGCCCTGCGATGACGCCCGAGAGTCGTCCTGCACTCGTGCTCGACGCCTGCGTGATGATGTCAGGCTTACTGCGGCCATTACTTCTAGATTTGGCCGCAACGGGCCTATTCGCGCCCTTATGGAGCTACAAGATTGGTCAAGAGTGGCAACGCAATGCCGCACGCCTTTGGCAAATCGAACCTCAAGTGCTTGAGACAGAATGGCACCGTATGCAGGAACGCTTCCCACAGGCCGATATGGGAGACGTCACGGAGCACGAAGCGCTTCTCAAACACACAGATAAAAAAGATAAGCACGTAGCCGCTGCGGGCGTAGCTGCCATCGCCAACACCGCTTGCGCCCCGATTAGTGTTGTGACCTGGAACACCAAGGACTTCAGCCGCTCAGAACTGCGCCGACAACACCTAGGCCTCATTGATCCGGATCGTTTGCTCTTGCAGTGGTGGCCAACACACGAACCACTCTTGCGTCATCATATTGACGCAACGATTCACGCACTCGTCGAAACAGGTCGCCGTCAACCTGAAGCGGCCGTCGCAATGCTCAAACGTGATCGTTTGTTCAGACTAGCCGGCTGTTACGCTCGTTAGCACATCGTCATCAGCCCCAGGCAAAGAAAAACCCGCTCACCTGTAAGAGGTGAGCGGGTTTGATGTGCTGCTATTTACTGCTGGGGGGCCTCAGGTGCTGCCTCTGGCGCGGATGCACCGCCTTGTTGTTCAATGCCACCAATTGCCTTCACGGACAAACGCAGACGACCTTTGTCATCGGCTTCGATCACTTTCACGCGCAGGCTTTGACCAACTTTGAGAACGTCGTTGATGTTAGCGATACGGTGATTAGCGATTTCAGAGATGTGCAACAAGCCATCACGGCCTGGCAAGACCTGAACGATTGCGCCGAAATCCAAGAGACGAAGCACACTACCTTCGTATTCCTGTCCAACTTCGACATCCGCTGTCAATTCAGTAATCCGACGCTGTGCTTCACGCGCGCGATCCAAGTCTGCACTTGAAATCACGATTGCACCGTCGTCCGAAATATCAATCTGACAACCCGTTTCTTCGGTCAAGGCACGGATGGTTGCGCCACCCTTACCGATCACATCGCGGATTTTTTCAGGATTGATCTTCATGGATAGCATGCGTGGTGCGAACTCAGAGAGTTCGGTACGCACACCTTGTGTCGCTTCACGCATCTTCGTCAGAATATGCATACGGCCGTCGCGCGCTTGCGCTAAGGCAACCTGCATGATTTCTTTGGTGATGCCCTGAATTTTGATATCCATCTGCAAAGCAGTAATACCTTTGTCGGTACCAGCCACTTTGAAGTCCATATCGCCGAGGTGATCTTCATCGCCAAGGATGTCGGTCAACACAGCGAACTTGCCTGCGTCGAGGATCAGACCCATCGCGACACCCGCGACTAGATCTTTAACAGGTACGCCAGCATCCATCATTGCGAGCGAACCGCCGCAGACCGATGCCATTGACGAAGAACCGTTTGACTCAGTGATTTCAGAAACCAAGCGAATGGTGTACTGGAAATCTGCGGCTTCTGGCAGCAACGGCACAAGCGAACGCTTCGCCAAACGGCCATGACCGATTTCACGACGCTTCGGTGTACCCACACGACCAGTTTCGCCTGTAGCGAAAGGTGGCATGTTGTAGTGCATCAAGAAACGATCGCGATACTCGCCCATGAGAGCGTCGATGATTTGTTCGTTTTGCTTGGTGCCCAGGGTGGCAATCACCAAGGCCTGTGTTTCACCACGTGTGAACAAGGCGCTACCGTGCACGCGAGGCAGTACGCCCAAACGAATCGAAATCGGACGCACTGTGCGCGTGTCACGACCATCGATACGAGGCTCGCCAGACAAAATCTGGCTACGCACGATACGGGCTTCAAGGTCAAACAAAATATTGTCAACAGTAACAGAGTCGGGTTTTGCCGATCCTGCAGCAGCGGCTTCATCGGCGAGCTTTGCATGCACGTCCGTATACACCTGACGCAGTTGGGTCGTACGCTCTTGCTTTTGACGCGTCTGGTAGGCCGCGTTGAGCGGGCCCTGTGCGGAAGCGGTCACCGAAGCGATCAAGGCTTCGTTTTTAGCGGCAGGTGCCCATACCCAATCTGGCTTGCCGGCTTCGCGCACGAGATCGTGAATCGCATTGATGACAACCTGCATCTGCGTGTGGCCAAACACCACGCCGCCAAGCATGATTTCCTCGGACAGTTGCTGCGCTTCGGACTCAACCATCAATACAGCCGCTTCCGTACCTGCAACGATCAAGTCCATCTGCGAAGTCTTGAGCTGAGTCGCTGTCGGGTTCACAAGGTACTGACCATCGATATAACCCACGCGGGCCGCACCGATCGGACCATTGAACGGGATGCCTGACACCGCCAGAGCTGCCGATGCACCAATCATCGCAGGGATGTCGGGATCGATCTCGGGGTTGCAAGACAAGACGTGAATGATCACTTGAACTTCGTTATAGAAGCCTTCAGGAAACAGGGGACGCAAAGGACGATCGATTAAGCGCGACGTCAGTGTTTCTTTCTCGGAAGGCTTGCCTTCACGCTTGAAGAACCCGCCAGGGATCTTGCCAGCTGCGTAGGTTTTCTCGATGTAGTCAACAGTCAGCGGGAAAAAATCCTGACCTGCTTTTGCATCTTTTTTAGCAACAACCGTTGCAAGCACAACGGTGTCTTCGATTGTTACCAGCACTGCACCCGATGACTGGCGAGCGATTTCGCCAGTTTCGAGTACGACTGTGTGTTGGCCATACTGAAATGATTTGGTCACTTTGTTAAACATGACTATTTATTCCTTACAAATGAAAAACCGTGGGCGTCGCAGCACGAGTGCCGCATCGACCACGGTTGATTCACGGGGAGACTGCCCCACAGATTCCGATCACTTGCGCAGACCGAGTTTTTCGATCAGTGCACGATAAGAATCAGGGTTGCGGCCCTTGAGATAATCGAGCAACTTACGGCGACGGCTAACCATGCGAAGCAGGCCGCGACGTGAGTGGTGGTCTTTCAGGTGAGTTTTGAAGTGGTCTGTTAGCTCATTAATACGAGCGGTCAGTAAAGCCACTTGAACTTCGGGTGAACCGGTATCGCCCTGAGCGCGCTGAAACTGCGCAACGATGTCGGATTTTTTAATATCAGCTACGGACATTTTATGACCTCAGATTACAAGCGTCAGGGCCGAGGCGCCCAGACGTGAAGGGATTAAAGAGCTTTAAAACCATACTTTTTTTAAGTACATTTTTCAAGTACAGCGACATGATTATAACTGATTGGCTAAAATGACAATGAACCCTACCTTTAAGGCTAAGCATATGTCGGCACTAAGTCGTATTTTTAATGCGCGTCAGTTTGATTCACGTAAGCCCTTCGGAGAAATGACGATAAAACTTAGTCTGTTAGTCTGTGCTGCCCTGGTCAGTGGGTGCAACACCATCGGCTCGGTCGCCCCTGGCACACCCGTCGCCGACGTGATCAAGGTGCACGGCAAGCCAGACAGCACCTGCAAGAGCATGGACGGCACCGAGCGTCTGGTTTGGACAGGTCAACCATACGGCCAGTTTGCCTGGGGTACAAACACCACAAAAGACGGCAAAATCATCAAGATTGAGCAAATCCTGACCGATCCACAGTTTGAGATCCTGACCATCGGCTGGACAGCCAAACAGGTCGAATGTCAATTTGGCCCCCCCGCCAACATGTACGGCATCGCGAAGGGCAATGAAATTGTCTGGGCCTACCGCTACAAACAATACGACGTTTGGCCTGCGATGATGTATGTTTACATGGGTCCAAAAGGCGATCGCGTCACGAGGTTCCATCCTGCACCCGACCCAGCGAGTCTAGGTGATAACCCCTTTGGTGCCATTTAAAGCTAAAGCCAGTAAAGTCAAAGCCGGCCTGAGCCGGCTTTTTTTATCGCTGTTGACGCGTCGCGGACAACTGACCTTGACGACGCCAACGCCACAACCAAACACCCCAACCCGACAAACCATAAATCACGAATAACGCAAACAGCACAACAGGAGGGTCGCTCGAAATAAATACAAAACCAGCGACGAAGACCAAAATGACCCAAAACGGCACGCTACGACCCAACGCAAACGACTTACCGCTATAAAACGGCAAATTAGTCACCATCGCAATGCCGCAATACAGCGTCACCACAAAAGAGGTCCACGCTAGAAATTCACGAGGGACCTGCAAACGGTTATCCACAACGAGCCACACAAAACCGGCGATCAATGCCCCGGCGGCCGGACTGGGAAGACCTTGAAAGAAACGCTTGTCTACCACTGCGATATTAGTATTGAAGCGTGCAAGCCGAAGCGCCGCGCAAGCCACATACACGAACGCCGCAAGCCAGCCCCAGCGCCCGAGGTCATGCAACATCCACTCATACATCACCAACGCGGGCGCGACGCCAAAAGACGTCATGTCTGACAAGGAGTCGTATTGCTCACCAAACGCCGACGTGGTGTTGGTCAAGCGGGCGACGCGGCCATCCATCCCATCCAGCACCAAGGCACAAAAAATTGCGATGGCGGCCATCTCAAAGCGCCCATTCATCGCCTGCACCACCGCATAAAAACCTGCAAACAACGCCGCAGTCGTGAAGGCATTGGGAAGCAGATAAATACCGCGATGGCGTTGCTCGGGGTCGCGCATTGGATTATTAGCCATGGAGGCGTCTCAGAAGTTTAAGAGGGTAAATCGGCAAGCACTGTGCTCGTTGCACTGACTTTATCGCCGATCGCGACACGCGGTCGTGACCCAATTGGCAGATAGACATCGACCCTCGAGCCAAACCGGATAAAGCCATAACGCTGACCACGCGCGACGGTATCCCCAGCCTTGGCATAGCAAAGTATGCGTTTCGCAACCAAGCCGGCAACCTGCACCGCCGTCACGATATGCCCGGCATTCGTGCGCAGGACCATGGCATTACGCTCGTTTTCAAGCGACGCCTTGTCAAGCGCTGCATTGAAAAATTTACCTGCAAAATATTCAGTACTCAACACCTCGCCGTCGACAGGGCTGCGGTTGCTGTGCACATTAAACACGTTCATGAACACACTGATCTTGAGCGCCTCGCGCTGACCATAGGGATCAAGCGTTTGCTCAACCACAACGATGCGCCCGTCTGCGGGAGACAACACAGCATTACTCTCGGTTGAACCAGCACGCGGGGGATCACGGAAAAATTGCAAGACAAAAACGGCGATCACCCAAAACAGAATGGACCAAGCTGGAGACAGAAACGTCACTAGCAAGGCGATCGCAACGGAGCCCGCGAGAAAAGGCCAACCCTCGCGGGCAATAATAGGGTGGGGATAATGTGGTGTATTCATCGTAGGCGAAAGGTTAACCCAAAAAAACACGCCCCGAAGGGCGTGTTTTCGAAGGCCAGGCAAACTAGGTCAGGGCTTTGTGTCGCCAAAACGGCACAAAACACCTGAGATAGCCCAGAATCAGTTCTTGGTCTTATCAACCAGCTTGTTCGCAGCAATCCAAGGCATCATGGCGCGCAGCTGTGCACCCACGACTTCGATTTGGGATTCGGCGTTGATGCGACGACGCGATATCAACGCAGGCGCACCAGCTTGGTTTTCAAGGATGAAGCGCTTAGCGTACTCACCAGTCTGAATGTCTTTCAGTGCTTGGCGCATCGCATCACGCGTTGCATCGGTCACAATCTTTGGACCTGTTTCGTACTCACCAAATTCGGCGTTGTTCGAAATCGAGTAGTTCATGTTGGCGATACCGCCTTCATAGATCAGGTCAACGATCAGTTTGAGTTCGTGCAAGCACTCGAAATAAGCCATTTCAGGCGCGTAACCAGCTTCCACCAACGTATCAAAGCCGGCTTTGATGAGCTCAACCGTACCGCCACACAGCACGGCCTGTTCACCGAACAAGTCAGTCTCAGTCTCTTCACGGAAGTTTGTCTCGATCACGCCCGCACGGCCGCTGCCAATTGCGCAAGCATACGAGAGCGCGACATCGCGGGCAGAACCCGATTTGTCTTGATGCACAGCCACAAGCGATGGGACGCCGCCACCTTGCGAGTAGGTACCACGCACAGTATGGCCAGGCGCCTTAGGAGCAATCATCACGACATCAATATCGTCGCGCGGCACAACTTGACCGTAGTGCACGTTAAAACCGTGTGCAAACGACAGCGCTGCACCAGGCTTGATGTTGGCGTGCACGCTTTCACGATAAACCTGGGCGATGTTTTCGTCGGGCAAGAGCATCATGACGAGATCTGCGGCTTTAACTGCCTCAGCAACTTCAGCGACTTTCAAGCCCGCATTGGCAGCTTTTTTCCACGACGCGCCGTCTTTACGAAGACCCACGACGACTTTAACGCCCGACTCATGCAGGTTCAATGCATGTGCGTGACCTTGCGAACCGTAACCAATAATTGCGACGGTCTTACCTTTGATCAGGGACAGATCACAATCTTTATCGTAATAAACCTTCATTCTGGGCTCCAGATTTTTTTAAGTTGAATACAGTAATGCTTAAAGCTATTGGTTTGAATCAAATCAACCGACCAACGCCGATCAAAGTTTAAGAATGCGTTCACCGCGGCCAATCCCTGAGACGCCTGTACGAACGGTCTCGAGTATGGCGCTACGATCCAGCGCATCAATAAAAGCCTGCACTTTCTCTTGGTTTCCCGTGAGTTCGATGGTGTAGGCCTTATCTGTTACGTCGATGATGCGTCCACGGAAAATGTCCGCCATACGCTTCATCTCTTCGCGCTCTTTACCCACGGCGCGCACTTTAATCAACATCAGTTCGCGCTCAATGTGAGGGCCTTCCGTCAGGTCAACCACTTTGATCACATCAACCAAACGATTCAAGTGTTTAGTGATTTGCTCGATCACATCATCGGACCCCATCGTGACAAGGGTCAAGCGCGACAAGGTGGTGTCTTCAGTGGGCGCAACCGTCAGGGTTTCAATGTTATAACCACGAGCAGAAAATAAACCCACCACACGCGAGAGCGCGCCAGGAGCGTTTTCCATCAGAACAGAAATGACGTGTTTCATGGAGGTCTCCTTATAGATCTTCAGAGCCGAGCAACATTTCGGTCAAGCCCTTACCCGCCTTGACCATTGGCCAGACGTTTTCGCTTTGATCCGTAATGAAGTCCATGAAAACCAAACGATCTTTCAACTTGAACGCTTCGCGCAACGCGCCATCGACGTCAGAGGGCTTGTCGATGCGCATACCCACGTGGCCATACGCTTCGGCCAGCTTGACGAAGTCAGGCAAGGCATCCATGTACGACTCGGCGTAGCGCGAGGAATAGTCGATTTGCTGCCATTGACGCACCATGCCCAGGTATCGGTTGTTCAGACACACGATCTTCGGTGTGAGGTGATACTGACGACAGGTGGAGAGCTCTTGAATGTTCATCTGGATTGAACCTTCGCCCGTAATGCACGCAACCGTTGCATCGGGGTGAGCCATCTGAACGCCCATGGCGTAGGGCAAACCAACACCCATCGTGCCTAAGCCACCTGAGTTAATCCATCGGCGTGGCTTATCAAACCCATAGTACTGCGCAGCCCACATTTGATGCTGACCGACATCAGACGTAATGTACGCGTCACCCGCGGTCACTTCCCAGAGCTTTTGTACGACCGCCTGAGGCTTGATCAGCTCCGCCGAATCGGCGAACTTCATGCACTCTTTACCGCGCCAGATTTGAACCTGCTGCCACCATTTGGCTAAGGCGTCTTTATTAGGCTTGGTCTCTGCGGCTGCAGCTTGATACTGCTCCATCAAGTCAATCAATACGTCTTTAACGTTCCCTACGATTGGCACGTCGACCTTCACGCGCTTAGAAATCGAAGAGGGATCGATATCGATATGAACAATCTTGCGTAGATTCTGTGCAAAGTGCTTGGGGTTACCAATCACACGGTCATCGAAACGCGCGCCGACTGCGATCAAGACATCGCAGTGCTGCATTGCCATGTTTGCTTCGTAGGTACCATGCATACCAGGCATCCCGACGAATTGCTTATCGGTTGAAGGATACGCACCCAAGCCCATCAACGTGTTCGTGCAGGGAGCACCGATCATCTTGACGAATTGTTGCAGCTCAGGCGCCGCGTCGGACAAGATCACGCCGCCACCCGAATAAATCATCGGGCGTTCGGCTTGCAGAAGCATCTGCACTGCCTTTTTGATTTGTCCCTGATGTCCTTTCACGACAGGCGTGTAGGAACGCATCACGGGCTCACCCTTGGCTGGTGAATACTTGTAGCGCGCCGCTGTAATGTCTTTGGGGATATCAACCAGCACGGGGCCAGGTCGTCCGGTACGCGCGAGGTAAAACGCTTTGTGCAGCGTGTCAGCCAAGTCTTTTATATCGCGCACTAAAAAATTATGTTTCACGCAGGGGCGGGTAATACCCACTGTGTCGCATTCTTGGAATGCATCTTCACCGATCGCGTGGGTCGGAACCTGCCCGCTAATGACCACCATCGGGATCGAGTCCATATAGGCTGTCGCAATACCTGTGACGGCATTGGTCACGCCCGGACCGCTTGTGACTAAGCAAACGCCGACCTTGTCAGACGAACGCGCATAGGCATCTGCCGCGTGCACGGCTGCTTGCTCGTGTCGCACCAGAATATGTTTGAACTTATCTTGTTTATAAATTGCGTCGTAAATGTATAAGACAGCGCCACCGGGATAGCCAAAAACGTGTTCTACGCCTTCGTCAGCCAAGCAACGCACGACGATGTCTGCGCCATTGAGTTCCATAAAGTCATTCCTTTCATTACCGGCATCGCCCATATGACTGCATCCTCGGAAAAAGAGAAACGCTGAACCGCGACAGGTGTTGCAACATGACCCGACGTTTTCAGACTCACGGAGCCTGGCCACCCGGACACCTTGCCAACCCGGCACGCATTCGCCATTCGGCTATGCACGCACCCAACAGGGGTGCACTGGATCGAAACGGAAGCGCTGACCGATGCTTGTGGCAGGGGCAGCAGCAAAAGTTAAATGGCAAAGATGGTCGGGTGGTGACCCAAACTTTAAAAGCCATCGCACAAAAAAACGGTTGGTTTTCTGGCACGAACCTGAAACTTTACCGTGTTGTGCGGCGCAGCGCAAATCGGCGTTATCTACGAAATCGTTGGCTCCCAGAGCATTTCGGTCAAAATGTGCCTGTCGCCCCTAGCTTTTTCACCGTAAACGCCTAGACGGTGCTAGATTATTGAATAAATTGCTGCGCTGCACACAAAACCCTACGTGGGTGTGCGTTTGGCCCATCCCTGACCCCTTTCAACACCCAATGAACGACGCAGTCAGCCAACTCCAGCGCTTTTTATTTAGCCATCACTTGTATAGCGGTGTGCGTCGGGCTGCGGGCATTTTGCTGCCCATCACCATTCTGGGAGGAATCTTTGGATGGTATGGGGCAGGCCTCATTGCAACCTTCGGTGCGCTGTGCGTCGCCTTCATCGACCAACCCGGTCCTCATGAGCATCGGCTGCGCGAAATGCTGGGCGGCACCCTACTGAGCACTGTCACGGTCGCGGTGACTAGCTTGGCGTCAAACCATCCCCTTCTGATTTGGTTTGTCGTGATCGGCCAGTGCTTCGCCTATTCGATGCTCTCGGTCTTTGGCAAAAAGGGCGGGCAAATCGGTTTCGCATGCTTGCTGCTAATGACAGTCACGATGCACGAAGCGATGCCAACCAAC
>CAMBPA010000009.1 GCA_945869355.1 Bordetella parapertussis | reverse complement strand
TACACCTGAATTCGTACGCGATGAAATCGCCCGTGGTCGTGCAATCATTCCAGCAAACATCAATCACCCCGAAGTCGAACCGATGGCGATCGGACGCAACTTCCTGGTCAAGATCAATGCCAACATCGGCAACTCGGCAGTCAGCTCCGGCATCGCTGAGGAAGTAGAAAAAATGACTTGGTCGATTCGTTGGGGTGGTGACACCGTCATGGATCTGTCCACCGGCAAACACATCCACGAAACGCGTGAGTGGATTATCCGCAACTCACCCGTGCCAATCGGTACCGTGCCGATTTATCAAGCGCTTGAAAAAGTAGACGGCAAAGCGGAAGACCTGACGTGGGAGATTTTCCGCGACACGCTGATCGAGCAAGCAGAGCAAGGTGTGGATTACTTCACGATTCACGCTGGCGTTCGCCTCCCGTTTATCCCGATGACTGCCGATCGTATGACCGGCATCGTGTCACGTGGCGGCTCAATCATGGCAAAGTGGTGTCTCGCGCATCACAAAGAGAGCTTCTTGTACGAGCGCTTTGAAGAAATCTGCGAAATCATGAAAGCCTACGACGTGAGCTTCTCGCTCGGCGATGGCTTGCGTCCTGGCTCAGGCTTCGATGCGAACGACGAAGCACAGTTTGCAGAGCTCAAGACCTTGGGCGAACTGACTAAGGTCGCTTGGAAGCATGACGTTCAAGTCATGATCGAAGGTCCAGGCCACGTACCCATGCAGCTGATCAAAGAGAACATGGAGATGCAGCTCAAGCACTGCGACGAAGCGCCCTTCTATACGCTGGGACCGCTCACGACAGACATCGCACCTGGCTACGACCACATCACTTCAGGTATCGGTGCCGCGCTGATTGGCTGGTATGGTACGGCCATGCTTTGTTATGTCACGCCAAAAGAGCACTTGGGACTGCCGAACAAAAAGGACGTCAAAGACGGCATCATCACCTACAAGATTGCAGCGCATGCAGCAGACTTGGCCAAGGGTCATCCGGGTGCGGCGATTCGCGACAACGCGTTATCCAAGGCGCGCTTCGAATTCCGCTGGGAGGATCAGTTCAACCTTGGACTCGACCCCGACACAGCGAAAGATTTTCATGATGAGACCTTACCCAAGGACTCAATGAAAGTGGCGCATTTCTGTTCGATGTGCGGCCCACATTTCTGCAGCATGAAGATCACGCAAGACGTGCGCGACTATGCGAAGAAACAAGGCTTAGAGAACGACGCGGCACTTAAGGCCGGCATGCAGGAAAAAGCCGTGGAGTTCGTGAAAAAGGGCTCAGAGATTTATCACAAGACGTAACTGAGCAAACTAGACCTAACGATGTCAACGACTAGACTGTCGCTCGTCAACGCGGCAAAAGGCGTTGGCTGTCTGGTCATTGTCATCCATCACCTCGCTGTATACGGACCGATGTCTGAAGTGATCGGTGCTCAGTACCCAAAACTGATCGAAACACTGATTGTCTACGGCAAGCTTGCGGTACAAATGTTTTTTGTCTTCGGCGGATACTTTGTCGCTGCACAAATGGCTCCTCGGGCCGCACCGATTGCGTTAGAGGTCCCTGCCCTAGTCTGGAAACGCTACAAGCGGCTCATTACGCCCTTTCTGTTTGCCGTGACACTGGCAGCGCTCATTACGGCGCTTGTGCGTCCCTGGTTTACCCATGACTCACTGTCGGCCGCTCCAACGTTTGGTCAACTGCTTGCGCACGTTTTTTTACTCTATGACCTGATTGGTTTAGAAGCGCTTTCGGCAGGGATTTGGTATGTCGCGATTGATTTTCAACTGTTTGCCTTGACTGCAATTTTTACCGCCCTATCCTGGCGAATGCCTGCGAGTCTGCAACGCGTTTACCCACTGATCATTATTGCGCTCACCGCATTTTCTCTTTGGGTGCTGAACGGCAATGACGCCCTCGAGGCCTATGCACCATTTTTCTTTGGTTATTACGGCTTAGGCGTACTGGCCTATTGGACAGCGCACACACGCTTAGGTCGGTTTGGGCTCGTATTGATTGCGCTGCTTGGTGTGGTGGCATTATCGCTGGAGTTTCGCAAAGCGGTCGCGACCGCCACGATCACGGCCTTGCTGCTAGCGCTTACCGATCTGCGCGGTCGACTCGAACACTGGGGTGATCACCCCGCACTGAACTGGCTGGGCGAGCGCTCTTACTCAATTTTTTTAATTCACTACGGCATCTGCATTGGCATCAATGCGCTGTGGAGTCTCTGGTTTCCTACCGGCCTGTGGATCAACGCGGTGGGTATCGTTGTCGCGGTCGGCCTATCTTTAGCGGCGGGCGCCTTACTGTATCGTCTCGTCGAAATACGCAATAATGCGTTGGGTCTTAACGCACGAACAGGCTTTCTGGTGGCAGCCGTCGCTCTCACCTTGGTGCTTGAGCGGTCTATCTAAGACCAGTTAGCCTAAGTTAGGCGCCAAGGTGCGTTTGACGTCCTTCTCGGTCCGCCCGGAACGCTTCACGTAATCCTCGACCTGATCCTCGCCGATCGGGCCCACGCTGAAGTACTGCGACTGCGGATGACTGAAATAAAAACCTGACACACTCGCGGCGGGATGCATCGCGTAACTTTCAGTCAGTACCATGCCGATGTCTGCGCCATCGAGCACTTCAAACATCTCGCGCTTGACCACGTGCTCCGGGCAAGCCGGATAACCTGGTGCAGGTCGAATGCCCACGTACTGCTCTTTGATCATCTGCTCATTCGTGAGCGCCTCGTTTGCAGCGTATCCCCACAAATCTTGACGTACCCGCGCATGGAGCGCTTCAGCGAATGCCTCAGCCATACGATCGGCTAACGACTTGAACATGATGGAAGAGTAATCGTCGTTCGCACGTTCAAACTCTTGCTCTTTCTTATCAACGCCAATTCCAGCGGTCACAGCAAACAGGCCGATGTAGTCCACCACGCCAGAAGATTTAGGCGCAATAAAGTCGGCCAAGCATTTGTTCTCAACTCCTTCGCGCTTGATCCCTTGTTGACGGAGGCCACGCCAGGTGAACAGTACTTTTTCACGCGTTTCGTCTTGATAAATCTCGATATCGTCATCGTTGACGGTATTCGCTGGGCAAAAAGCGATCACGCCATTTGCCGTCAGCCAACGTCCATCGATCATCCGCTTGAGCATCGCCTGACCATCAATATGAACTTTACGCGCCTGCTCACCCACGACATGATCATCAAGGATGGCCGGAAACTGGCCAAACAAGCTCCAGGTTTGAAAGAACGGCGTCCAGTCAATAAAACGAGCCAGCTCCGCCAAATCAAAATTCTTGAATGTGCGACGTCCAATAAATTTTGGGCGGGGTGGCTGGTAGGTAGACCAATCAATCGCTGGCTTCGCTGCGCGCGCATCCGTCATGGACATCAAGGGTGCGATCTGACGATTAGCATAGCGACGGCGAACGTCTTCGTACTCAACGGCTAACTCATCGAGGTAGGTATTGGCCGTTTCAGACATCAGGTTCTGCGCAACGCCAACCGAACGGCTTGCGTCCGGAACATAAATAACAGGGCCTTCGTAGTGCGGAGCAATCTTAACGGCGGTATGCACCCTGCTGGTCGTTGCGCCACCGATCATGAGGGGGATCTTGCGGCTTCGAAAGTATTCGTCCCGCTGCATTTCACTGGCCACGTATGCCATTTCTTCAAGGCTAGGTGTAATCAGTCCCGACAAGCCAATCACATCCGCCTTCTCGGCCTTGGCGCGTGCCAGGATCTCTGCTGCCGAAACCATGACGCCCATATTGACGACTTCGAAGTTGTTGCACTGAAGCACAACGGTGACAATATTTTTACCAATATCGTGCACATCGCCTTTAACGGTCGCGATCACGATCTTGCCTTTGGCGCGAACGTCGCCCCCGGCCGCGGCAATTAATTTTTTCTCTTCTTCGATGAAGGGGACGAGATGTCCAACGGCTTGCTTCATCACACGGGCAGATTTAACAACCTGCGGCAAGAACATTTTGCCTTCGCCGAACAAATCACCGACGATATTCATGCCATCCATCAGAGGGCCTTCGATGACCTCAATAGGTCGGCCGCCGCGGTCAGCGATTTGCTGACGAATCTCTTCGGTGTCCTCAACGATGAATTGCGTGTTGCCATGGACCATCGCGTGCGCGAGTCGTTTTTCAACGGCCTGCTCCCGCCAAGTGAGGTCTTCTTCACGCTTGGTACCTGAACCCTTAACGGAATCCGCAAAAGCAACTAAGCGCTCGGTTGGTGTGCGCGCGTCGGTTGGGTCTGTATGTCCGACCGGCTGAGCGCGATCGAGCACCACGTCTTCCACGAGGTTGCGTAATGCAGGCGCCAGTTCCGCATACACGCCAAGCTGCCCTGCATTGACGATACCCATCGTCATGCCTTCACGGATGGCGTAATACAGAAAAGCTGTGTGAATCGCTTCTCGCATCGGCTCATTGCCGCGGAACGAAAAGCTTACGTTTGATACGCCACCGGAAATGCGCGCATGTGGCAACGACGTACGAATCCATTTCGTCGATTCAATGAAATCCACGGCATAGTGGTTATGTTCATCAATACCTGTTGCGATCGCGAAGACGTTTGGATCAAAAATAATATCTTCTGGAGGAAAGCCCACAACATCGACCAGCAGGCGGTAAGCGCGCGTACAGATTTCTTTGCGGCGCTCAAGCGTATCGGCCTGACCTTTTTCGTCAAAAGCCATCACCACTGCAGCTGCACCGTAGCGACGGCATAGCTGCGCTTGTTTAAGAAAGGGCTCTTCGCCCTCCTTGAGCGAAATCGAATTGACAATCGACTTGCCCTGCACGCACTTGAGGCCTGTTTCGATCACCGACCACTTCGAGCTGTCGATCATGACAGGCACGCGTGCGATATCGGGCTCAGACGCAATCAAGTTTAAGAACCTGTGCATGCAGGCCAACGAATCCAACATGGCTTCATCCATGTTGATGTCGACAATCTGTGCCCCGCTTTCGACCTGTTGACGCGCAACAGCAACCGCTTCGTCATATTTCTCTTCGCGAATCAGGCGTGCAAACATTTTGCTGCCAGTTACGTTGGTACGCTCACCTACGTTAACAAACAGCGTGGAGTCATCAATATTTAAAGCTTCGAGGCCCGACAGTCTTGTTTTGACTGCGATATCTGGCACGACACGAATCGGTAACACACACACTTTTGCTGCAATCGCCGCAATGTGCTCAGGCGTCGTTCCACAACAACCGCCCACCATATTGACGAAACCTGCGCGCGCAAACTCTTCTAGCAAACTCGAGGTATCGGCGGGCGTCTCATCAAACCCTGTCTCGCTCATGGGGTTGGGCAGCCCAGCATTGGGATACACGCAAACGTAGGTGTCGCAAATCTTAGAGAGCTCGGCGATGTAGGGGCGCATCAGGGCCGCACCCAGCGCACAGTTCAGTCCGATCGTGATCGGACGAGCGTGGCGCACGGAATTCCAGAACCCCTCGACGGTCTGCCCTGACAAAATGCGACCAGAGGCATCAGTCACCGTACCGGAGATCATCACGGGCAGGCGCTCCCCGCGCGCTTCGAAAACTTCCTCAACCGCAAAAATTGCGGCCTTCGCATTGAGGGTGTCAAAAACCGTTTCGATCAAGACTAGATCGATACCACCATCCAACAATCCATTCAACTGCTCAGCATACGCAATGCGCAATTCATCGAAGGTGACGTTGCGCGCACCCGGGTCATTGACGTCTGGCGAAATCGATGCCGTTTTGGGTTGTGGGCCTAAGCCGCCCGCCACGAAACGTGGTTGCTCTGAGGTGCTGAATTTATCGCAAGCCTGACGCGCGATACGTGCGGACTCAAGGTTGAGTTCATACGCAAGTTCGGCCAGATCGTAATCGCCTTGCGCAATAGTCGTCGCACCAAACGTATTGGTTTCGATCACATCTGCACCGGCAGCCAGATAGCCCTCATGCACTTCGCGGATGACGTCTGGACGGGTGAGCGTCAAGAGCTCGTTGTTGCCTTTTACGTCTTTGCCATGCTCGGCAAATCGTGGGCCACGAAAATCTGCCTCAGACAATTTGTAGCGCTGAATCATCGTGCCCATCGCGCCGTCCAACATCATCATGCGCTTGCCCAGGAGCCGAGCAAATTCGGCACCACGGGTATAGCTTTCAATCGGATAGGGCAGCTTGGGATAGGACATGATTCACTTGCATCAAAGAGACGGGCTCGCCTTAGTAAAACCGTTCGGCGGTATTGACTAAAAAACGACTTCAGCTAACCCGACATCGTACCAAAAACAAGGCCATGCTACATTGTGGGCAGAGTTGGTGCTTTCGATGCAAAGACCCTATTGCCACAAGCAAATTGGTCGCATTGGGAAAGATAAACGGGAAACAGGGAAATACGTCGATTTCGACGGTTGCGCCTGTGCTGCCCCCGCAACGGTCAACCTTGGACTGCATGTTTTTTGGTCCTTGGCCAGCCCGATACCGGCCACCTCAAGCGGAAATATCCGGAGTAATGCCCGGGATTTCTTTCACGGAATGGTCGTGCGGGGACGCACGCCTTAAACGAGGTTCTTATGCAACATCACTTTTCCCGGCTATCTGCCGGCGCTGCCTTTTGGATAGCCGCAACAAGCGTTTTCGCTCAAAGCACTGACCCGAGCTCTACCCCTGCCTCACAAATCCCACAACTATCGACCATTGTGGTGACCCCCGCCCGCACGCCTGAACCCCTGGGCAACACACTGGGGGACAATAGCGTCATCAGTCGTGAAAGTCTGGACAGCTTGCCAAACGGCACGCTTGGCGATGCGCTGATTCGCCAGCACAGCATTGAAACGGTCAACTACGGTGGCCCGCAAACCTTAAATACCCTCAATATTCGAGGTACGAATAGCAATCAGTCTTTGGTGTTGATTGATGGCTTACGGGTCAATAACGCCACAAACGGCCTGCCTTCGATTAACGCAATTCCTCTAAATAGTATCGAGCGCATTGAAGTCGTGCGAGGCACGAGTAGCAGCCTCTACGGTGCGGATGCGATTGGTGGCGTCATCAACGTCATTACGCGCGGCGAACAAGACAGACCCTTTTCTGCGTATGCGAATGCTGGGGTGGGCAGCTATGCAACCACGCAATTCGATGCCGGATTTTCCGGTGCGGCCGACGGTTGGGTGTACAGCCTATTCGGAGGCTATGGGCAGAGCGGGGGCTTCAACACAAACCGCAGCACGGCCTATTACTACAACCCCGACAAAGACTCGTATTACCGCAGCAACGTGGGTGGCACACTTGGCTACACGTACAAGCCGGGCCAAACCCTAACGCTGCAGACCTTCCAGTCCACGGTCAATGGCGGCTACGACATGGGCATGCCCTATTTCAACGACCGTGGCATACAGACGTTAAGCAGCAACCTGCTGACGAGTCGTAACGTCATCTCTCCGTTCTGGACAAGCACCTTACGTGCAGGGTTCTCAATCGACGACTATAAAACAGTGGGGGCCTCTGCCACTGGTCTGGACGGTACCCAGTATTTCAAAACGCGCCAGAATCAATACGTGTGGCAAAACGACCTGAAGTTTTCTCCGACACAGGTCGTGAGCCTGGCCTACGAGCGACTTGAGCAAAGCGTGGACGGTACGCTTTCGAATGGCGATTACATGGCGCCCGCCTTCGTGAACTACCAGCAGACCGCGCGTTATACCAACTCACTGCTTGCCATCTACCGTGGCAACTGGGGACCACAATCCGTGCAGGCCAGTGCGCGCACGGACAATAACTCGCAGTATGGAAACTTCGTCACGGGCAGTCTGACTTACGGGCTTGATTTATCAAAGAATTGGCGAGCGAGTGTGGGGGCGAATACCGGCTTTCGCGCGCCAAATTTCAACGAACTCTATTGGCCCATTACTCCATTTTTTATGGGTAATCCGTTACTGCAACCGGAGAAGTCCCGCAACATCGAAGCTGGTTTGCGATACACCACAGACAAGACTCAGCTCGGGCTCACGGTATACCGCAACGAGATCAGCAATCTGATCCTGAACCAGCCTAGCATCGCGGCAGATCCCTACTCGGCCTACACACCGACGAATATCGGTCGTGCAACCATTCAAGGCGTGACCCTCACGGGCAACCAGCGACTCGGCTCCTCAACACTGGTACGCGGCAGCGTTGACTTGCTCGATCCTCGCAACGCAGACACCGGAAAGCTGTTGCCACAACGCGCCCAGCAAGTGCTCAAACTCGCCGTGGATCAATCCATTGGGCGGGCCCGTCTAACGGCTGAGTTATATGCCACGAGCGCCCGTCGCGACTCGTTTTCTGGCGATACCTTGGCTGGGTTCAACCTCGTCAATCTTGCGGCGAGCTACCCAGTGTCGGAGCACGCAGAGCTGCAACTGCGCTGGAACAACGTCTTTGGTCAACAATACACGTTGGTGCAGGGCTACAACACGCCTGGCTCGAATGTATTTATGAACCTTGCGTTACGGATGTAACCCCATGCGTCGCTGCCTCAGTCTGTGCTTTGTCTGCTGCCTGTTGGTTGGGCCGCAGGCATGGGCACAGATCGTGGTGCGCGACGACAGTGGCCGAGACATCATCCTAGAGCGGCCCGCTCGTCGCGTCGTGACGCTCAGCCCACACGCTACCGAACTGGTCTTCGCTGCAGGAGGAGGCAAGCAAATTGTCGCGACCGTGATTCCCAGCGACTATCCCCCCGAAGCGCGTGGCTTGCCGCGCATTGGCGATGGCGTCACCCCAGATCCGGAGCGAGTGGCCGCTTACGCGCCAGACCTGATTATTGGCTGGCTGCCTTCCCAGTACGAAGCACTCAAAGTGCTGAAGATACCCTTCTTTATCAGCGCACCGACAAACTTGGCGGGTGTGGGCGACAACATCACTCGCTTAGGAGAACTGTTGGGCAGTGCTGACACAGCGCGGCTGAAGGCGCGTGCGTTGTCCGACGGTCTCGAGGCGCTCTTGCGCGCTCCGCAGACCCACCCCGTGAGCGTTTTCCTGCAAGTCGGACACCCCGCGCAATACTCGTTAAATCGAAACAATCTTTTGTCCGATGTGCTCGCTCTGTGCGGCGGCCAAAACGTCTTTGCAGCGGCGAGTGCCAGCGCGCCTCTGATTAGCCCCGAAAGCGTCCTGGCTCGTATGCCGCAGATCATCCTGGTTGGCCGCCCTGACGCGGCTGCGCAACCGCAACAAGACCAGCAAGCCAGAGATTACTGGAAAAAAATGGGTGCGCCTGCGGCACAAGCCGGACATGTGTATATGATGAACGCTGACGTCCTATTCAGACCTGGACCGCGCTTAATCGAAGCCGCGAGCTCGATTTGCGCCCTGCTTCAACAAGTTCGAAAATAGGGCCTACTTTTAATTTAAAGACTATATTCATGACCGCCACAACAAACGACTCCCTAGTGATTGCAGGAACGGCCTACCAATCACGCCTGCTCGTCGGTACGGGAAAGTACAAAGATTTTGCACAAACCCGTCAGGCGATCGACGCGAGTGGCGCCCAAATTGTGACCGTTGCAATTCGTCGCACTAACATCGGTCAAAATGCCGATGAACCGAGCTTGCTGGAGCACTTGCCAGCAAATCAGTTCACACTCTTGCCTAATACGGCCGGTTGCTACACCGCTGAAGATGCCGTGAGAACCTTACGTCTCGCACGCGAACTCCTGGAGGGTCACAAGCTCGTCAAGCTCGAAGTATTGGGTGATGCGCACACGCTGTTTCCAAACATGCCCGAAACCTTAGCTGCCGCAAAAACTCTGGTGGCGGATGGCTTTCATGTCATGGTGTATTGCACGGATGACCCGGTTCAGTGCCGAATGCTGGAAGACATTGGCTGCGTCGCTGTGATGCCCCTTGCCTCGCTGATTGGATCGGGAATGGGGATCCTCAACCCGTGGAATCTGCGCTTAATCATTGATCAGGCACGCGTACCAGTCTTAGTGGATGCGGGAGTAGGCACCGCCTCAGACGCAGCGATTGCCATGGAGCTTGGCTGCGACGGTGTCTTGATGAATACGGCGATCGCGGGCGCCACGCATCCCGTGCTCATGGCCAGTGCGATGAATAAAGCGGTGCAAGCGGGGCGGGAAGCCTACCTTGCGGGTCGTGTCCCGCGCAAAACCTACGCTGCGGCCCCGAGCTCGCCCACCTCGGGCTTAATTTCTTCGACAGCAAACAAATAATGGCGACGGACTCACCGCGCGCGATCCCCAACACGCTTACGATTGCCGGGATGGACCCGTCCGGCGGCGCGGGCATTCTGGCTGACGTAAAGGCGATGAGCGCGCTTGGGGCCTACGCCTGCGCGGTCGTTGCTGCACTGACTGCCCAAAATACGCAAGCTGTGACCGATATTTCTCCGGTCAACCCTCAATTCGTGCGCGCACAAATAGACACTCTCTTTGCCGATATTGAAATCCATGCCGTCAAAATCGGGATGCTCGGACAGACTGGCGTGATCGAGGTTGTTGCGGACCGCCTCGGGCACCACAAACCGCCCCACCTCGTGCTCGACCCGGTCATGGTGGCAAAGAGCGGCGATCTGCTGCTAGAACAGAAGGCCGTCGGCGCTCTGCGTGAGCAATTATTGCCGCTCGCAACAGTCATCACGCCCAATCTGCCAGAAGCCGGTGTTTTGCTTGAAATGCGGTCGGTTGAAACCGTCCGCGAAATGCGGCGCGTCGCCGAACGTCTGCGAAACCTCATGACCCATGGCGGCCACCGCTGGATATTACTCAAAGGCGGCCATCTGCCAGGCAATGACACCATCGACATTTTGCACGACGGTGACAAAATGATTGAACTGCCGGGCCGTCGCGTCCAAACACGAAACACGCACGGCACAGGCTGTACGCTCTCGGCCGCGTTAGCAGCTCTTTTGCCGCAAATGGACGACGTGGCTGATGCCACTCGAGCCGCCAAGGAGTATTTGGTCGCTGCGATCGTCAGTGCCGATATGCTCAAGGTAGGCCATGGTCACGGTCCTGTGCACCACTTCCACAAACTATGGGCAGGAAACCCCTTACAATAAGGGTTTTCCGCAATACGCCCTAAAAGTGTGCATATGAAAGTTTCGTCCTTGCCTGACATTGAACGCGCTCGCTTCAACATGATTGAACAACAGATTCGCCCCTGCGGCGTATTTGATAACAACGTGCTCGAAGCCTTATTCAGTGTGCGCCGTGAACTCTTTGTTCCGGCGGGCTATCGCAACCTCGCGTTTTCTGATCTGGAAATTCCCCTGACGATTTCCTCGGGTGAAACCCATCAAACGATGCTGTCGCCCAAGCTCGAAGCCGCCATGACTCAGCTACTTCAGCTTCAGGCAGACGACTGCGTACTCGAAGTGGGTACGGGCTCTGGCTATCAAGCTGCGCTGCTGGCCAAGCTATCGCATTGCGTCACCTCGATCGAAATCGATCCGCGCCTATCCGCGTTTGCACAACAGAATTTGCAACAAGCCGGTGTCACCAACGTCACCGTTGAAACGGGCGACGCCAGCAATGGTTGGGGCACGACAGAGCACCATGCCATTTTGGTCACCGGTTCGGTAACTGCAATCCCTGACGCGCTTAAATATCAACTGTGCGTGGGCGGCCGAATGGTGGTTGTCGTGGGTCAGGCTCCTGCCATGACGGTTTATCGGGTCACCCGCAGCACCGCCGCAAGCTTCGAAACCAGACCGCTATTTGAAACCGTGATCAAGCCGCTGAGCGGCTTTACAACGTCACGCTTCAAGTTTTAGCAACAACCAAAGCGCGTCCCGCTATCGGCGCAACGGCCCCGAACCTAAGGTCCGGGCCTCGTCCCTAGGTTTGCCGAATTTTGGTGACGAGCGCCGTCGTTGATCGCGCAAACTCGAACGGAATCGCAACGGCTCGCCCGCCCCAACTTTCTACTAATGCTGTTTCGGGAAGCGTGCGCATATCGTAGTCACCACCCTTCACGATGATGTCCGGCCGCAAGCGTCGGATCAACTCAACGGGTGTGTCCTCATCAAAAATAATGACAAAACTGACACATCCCATCGCAGCCAATAAAGCGGCGCGGTCATATTCGTTATTCAAGGGCCGATCCGGGCCTTTACCCAAGCGCCTAGCGGATGCGTCGGAGTTCACACCTACCACCAGGACGCTACCCAACTGAGCGGCCTCATCGAGATAGGTGGCATGGCCACGATGCAAGATGTCGAAGACGCCGTTGGTGAACACCACAGGCTTGCTCGACGCCGCAAGCGACAAACGCTCAAGACATTGCTCAGGCGTCAGTATCTTGTTTTCAAACCGAGCGGTCACAGCGCCGGGGATCCTGGTTTATGCAGCCGAGGGGGTTACATCCGTCGCACCTGGCGCCGCACGCAACAGCTCTTTACGATAACGATTCAGATCCTGAACAGTTTTGAACGAACTGTCCATCAACAAAGACATATTGTGCAAAATACGCGTGCTGACTTTCACTTCCCAAACCTTGTCAAACACT
>CAMBPA010000008.1 GCA_945869355.1 Bordetella parapertussis | reverse complement strand
CTTTCGCCCCCCGGTCTGAACAGAGGCGACCGAACGATTAATCGGCTTTGATGCCCGAGGCCTTAATTACGCGCGCCCAGCGCTCACTATCTTTTACAAGAAACGCGCGAAACTCCTCAGGCGTGTCACCAATCGGCGTTGCGCCTAGATCTTTCATGCGTTTGATGATCTCTGGCTGGGCCAGGGCTTTTTTGAGCGCCGCGTTTAACTGATCCACAATCGCCTTGGGCGTACCTGCAGGTGCCAACATCCCCACCCAGGGTGCTGTTTGTTCAAAATTAGGAAAACCTGAGGCGTCCATGGTGGGCACACCGGGGAAGTCTGGCATCGGCTTTGACGAACCGACGGCCAACACCCGCAAGCGCTTGTCTGCGACCTGGCCCGCAATGCCGATCATCGGATAAAACATAAAGGACACGCGTCCGGCCATCACCTCGGTCAACGCGGGCGCGTTGCCACGGAAGGGCACATGGACCATTTTTGAATCGGTCATCGTTGCCATTAACGCACCGGCCAGATGCGCGGAACCACCATTGCCCGCAGAGCCATAACTGATGGCTTCCGGTTTGGTTTTGGCTGCAGCGATGAGGTCTTGCAGGGTTTTGTAGGGGGAGTCATACGCCGTGACCACGACGAGCGGCAGATTCGCCACGAGTGAAACGGGCGCAAAGCTACCCAGCGGCTCGTATTCTGCTTTCTCATTAAGCAGCAGTCGGTTCACGTTGTGTGAAAGTGAGGCAAACAGAACGGTATAACCATCAGGCTTTGCTTTGGCGACCTCGCGCGTGGCGATCAGTGAGTTCGCGCCAGTACGGTTTTCTATGACGACAGACTGACCCAGTGTCGCTGTCATGTGTTGCGCCAGAATGCGGCCAATCACATCGGTTGGACCGCCGGCCGCAAAACCAATCAGCATTTTGATGGGTTGTGTGGGATACGGGGTGGCTTGTGCCGACGCGGTCACAGGCAACAAGGCCGAGAGCGCTAAGCCTGCGCTTAGAACGAGCTTTTTCATTGGTCTCTTCCAGAAAGAATTATTGTGGGCGTAGCGTAACAGTCGCTAGGCTTCTCGGCTATGCCGCCAAGGGAAAGTACCGATCCGCCATGACCTGGCAACGCTTGATAAAGCGATGCTCATCCGGACCGTAGTCCGCAATGGCGTTGTGGATCGTTCCCATGTTGTCCCACATCAGCACATCCCCCGTCGTCCAGCGGTGACGATAGCGAAACTGCGGCTGCAGTTGGTGCTCGAACAAGAAGTTCAGAATACGGTCGCTCTCTTCAGTGGGCAACTCGTTTATCTGCCTCGAATAACCTGGGTTGGCGTAAAGAATCTTCTCGCCAGTAATGGGGTGGGTCAGAAAAACCGGATGCGAAACAGGCGGCTTGGCTTTACGTTGGGCCTCAGTCAAAGGGGGCCGCGTGCAGCCTGGCTGTTTACGCATGTTTTCCCAGAACTTATTGAAGTCATGCAAGATCGTCTTGCCTTCAAGTTTGCGCTTCATGTCTTCCGGCAATGCCAAGTAGGCAGCGCGCATATTTGAAAACTCTGTGCCACCCAATGGCACACCATCCCGGTGAGGGATTTCAAGCCCGTAGAGCACATTCGTGAATGCAATCATCTTGCTATACGACATGTCGGTGTGCCAATCTTGGCCGGCATCGCCAAGTCCAATCGGCTTGCCATCTTCCGTTTTTTTGTTGGACAGGATCATGACTTCCGGGATGCCCGGCTCTTGATACATGTTCGCGACGTTAACTTCCAGTGTCCCGAAGGTGCTGCTGAAGTTTTTGAGCTGTAACGCAGTCAGATTCTGCTTTGGGAAACAAAGTACGCCGAACTTGCCCAGCAGGCCTTCGATCGACTTGTAATCACTGGGTGACAGAGGTTTTGACAGATCAAACTGCTCAACCCGAGCGCCGAGCCCTTGTCCGCTTGGAGTAACTTGCATGGTTGACACCTTTAAAACTTAGCCTAAAGATGATGCAGTCTAGCGGGTTGCGGAGGTTTTCGCTAGAATTTAATTGTGAAATTACTGCTCTCATTTAAGAAACAATGGCTGGCTAAGACCAGACAAGCTGCGCGCCATTGAGGTGTTTATAGCGGTCACCCAAGGGCTCAGCTTCTCGGCAGCGGATTGGCACACCTTTCAAAACGTGCCGTAAACTGTCTCTATTGCGTAGTTTTGCGGCTGGCGGCGATTTGCCAGTTCGGCCATGATGGCGTCTGGTACGAGCCCGACAGGGCATCGATGAATAGAGTAGTTTTTTAATATACGGAGATCGGCATGGCCTCGGTCAATAAAGTGATTTTGGTTGGTAATCTTGGACGCGACCCCGAGGTCCGTTACAGCCCAGATGGTGCAGCCATTTGTAATGTGTCGATCGCGACCACCAGCAACTGGAAGGATAAGACTTCCGGCGAGCGCCGCGAAGAAACCGAATGGCATCGCGTGGTGTTCTACAACCGTCTGGCAGAAATCGCTGGCGAATATCTGCGTAAAGGTCGTCCCGTGTATGTGGAAGGCCGTCTCAAGACACGCAAGTGGCAAAACAAAGAAGGCGTCGACCAGTACACCACTGAAGTCGTCGCAGACCAAATGCAAATGTTAGGTGGTCGTGACGGCGCTGACGGCGGTTCGATGGGTGGTGGCGCCGAGGGCGCACCCCGTCCGGCAGCGCGCGCACCCCAGGCACAGCGTCCGGCAGCCCCAGCAGCCGGTGGCGCCAATCTGGCTGACATGGATGATGACATCCCGTTTTAAACCCAGCTAACAGAAGCTGCGCGCGCTGTAACGCTTACTTACAAAATAGTGAGTCGAACAGCGCGCAAATCCCTCCTCGTTTCATTGCGCTAGGCGTGAGACTTCCGTACCATCGCTGTATGGAAAAACGCATCACCACCCTCGAAGTCCTTGTGGATCAAAACACGAAGTCCATTGACCGTCTCGATCGTTCGGTCGCAGAGCTGCGAACGGATGTTGATCGTAAGTTTATGTGGATGATCGGGATACAGCTAACGGGGCTTGCCGCCATGATGGCTGCAATTGCACGGCTTGCCAAGGTGTTTTAACCTGAGTGCACACATGTAATACTGTGATCAACATAACAAGCACATAACAAATAAATAGAGGGACATCATGGACTTAGGCATTCGCGGTAGACAGGCAATCGTTTGCGCATCGAGTAAGGGGCTTGGCTTAGCCTGTGCCCAGCAGCTCGCGCGCGAGGGGGTCAATATTGTGATGCTCGCGCGGGGCGCCGAGGCACTCGAAGCCGCAGCGCAAGCGATTCGTGCCGAAACCGGTGTGAACGTCACGACTATTGCAGCCGATATCACCACCGCAGAAGGTCGTGCGAGAGTTTTGGCGCTGTGCCCGAATCCAGATATTTTGGTGACCAATGCGGGCGGCCCCAAGCCGGGCGATTTTCGTGACTGGAGCCGCGACGACTGGATCGCGGCCGTCGACGCCAATATGATCACACCGATCGAATTGATTCGTGCCACCGTAGACGGCATGATCGAGCGCAAGTTTGGTCGCATCGTCAACATTACTTCTGCGTCGGTTAAACAGCCGATTGAATCGCTTGGCTTGTCAAACGGCGCACGTGCAGGCCTCACTGGTTTTGTCTCGGGCCTTGCACGTCAAATCGTGTCGCACAACGTCACGATCAACAACTTACTGCCTGGCCCGTTTGCAACCGACCGCCTCACACAAAACGCTATCGTGCGCGCGAAGGCAAGTGGCCAGACAGTCGAGCAAATTCAAAACGCACGCAAGGCCACTGTTCCCGCGCGTCGCTTTGGCGACCCAGCCGAGTTTGGTCAAGCCTGTGCGTTTTTTTGTAGTGCGGGCGCCGGGTTTATGACAGGACAAAACCTTGTGTTGGATGGCGGCACTTACCCCGGCACGCTGTAAGTTAATCAAGCCGATCAAGGGCGAAAAGACGCTACGATTCAGCCAGACAAAGATTCAGCTAAATCCATTCTTTCAGGTGCACGCACATGTCAACAGACAGCAACAAGACAGGTCATTCGATTAATCCTGCCGCAAGCGAGCAAGGTATCTCTAAAGGCTTAGCCAATTACGGGGACCGCGGCTTCTCGCTGTTCTTGCGCAAAGCCTTTATCAAGGGCGCGGGCTACACGGATTCAGCACTCGAGCGCCCCGTCATTGGTATCACCAACACCGCAAGCGCCTACAACCCCTGTCACGGCAACGCCCCGCAGTTAATTGAAGCCGTCAAGCGGGGCGTGATGCTCGCGGGTGGTTTACCGATGGACTTCCCGACAATTTCCATCCATGAAAGTTTCTCGCAGCCCAACAGCATGTTTCTGCGTAACCTCATGTCGATGGATACTGAAGAATTGTTGCGCGCCCAGCCCATGGATGCAGTCGTGCTGATTGGTGGCTGTGACAAAACCGTGCCCGCCCAGTTGATGGGTGCGGCGTCTGCTGGCTTGCCGGCGGTGCAATTGATTACGGGTTCGATGTTGACGGGCTCATATCGCAGCGAGCGTGTCGGTGCTTGTACCGACTGTCGTCGCTACTGGGGCAAGTTCCGCGCCGAAGAGATCGGCGCTGAAGAAATCGCTGAGGTCAACAGCCAGTTAGTCGCAAGCGTGGGCACCTGTTCGGTGATGGGTACCGCCAGCACCATGGCCTGTATTGCTGAGGCGCTTGGCATGACAGTCCCTGGTGGCGCATCGCCTCCGGCAGTCACCGCAGATCGTATTCGCGTGGCCGAGCAAAGCGGCACGCTCGCGGTCGAGATCGCGCGTAAGCGTTTGACGATTGATAAAGTCTTGACTGAGAAAGCGTTTGAAAACGCGATGCGCGTGTTGCTGGCGATTGGTGGTTCGACTAACGCCATCGTGCACTTAACAGCAATCGCAGGCCGCATGGGCTTCGAGATGGATCTCAAGGCCCTGGATCGCATGGGTCGCGAAACCCCGGTGTTGCTCGACCTGAAGCCCTCGGGTCAACACTACATGGAAGACTTCCACCACGCAGGTGGCATGGCCACCTTGCTACGCGAACTTAAACCTTTGTTGCATCTCGATGCCTTGACCGTCACTGGCCGCACGCTTGGCGAAGAGATCGATGCCGCAGGCCCTGGCTTTAAACAAGACGTCGTCAAGACGGCCAAGAATCCCATCTATCCCCAAGGTGGTATCGCCGTATTGCAGGGCAATCTTGCCCCAGGCGGCGCGATCATTAAGCAATCGGCTGCGGATCCAAAACTGATGGAGCACGAAGGCCGTGCCGTCGTGTTTGAAAACCTTGAAGACATGGCTAATCGCATCGACACGCCTGACCTGGATGTGACGGCGGACGATATTCTGGTGCTCAAGCACATCGGTCCGAAAGGTGCCGCGATGCCGGAAGCAGGCTACATGCCGATTCCAAAGAAGCTGGCCGTCGCAGGTGTCAAAGATATTGTGCGGATCTCGGATGGGCGCATGAGTGGCACCGCGTTCGGCACCATTGTCTTGCACGTGACGCCTGAATCGGCGATTGGTGGGCCCTTGGCTTACGTGCAAAACGGCGACCGCATTCGCTTGAGCGTCGAAAAGCGCGAGCTTTCCTTGTTGGTTAGTGATGAAGAGCTCGCACAACGACGTGCTGCCAAGCCGGCCGTCGTGCCGACCGCATCACGCGGTTATCGCAAATTATTTTTGCAAAGTGTGACGCAGGCCGACAAAGGTGTGGACTTCGATTTCTTGATGCCTCCGATGACCACCAAGATCCCGAAGGCTTAATTACTCCGACACTTCAATCACCGCATCCACCGCATAAGCGCCTTGCCCCTCGGGCATGGCGAGTACGGGGTTGAGGTCGATGGATTGCAGGCGTGGGCCTGCCGCAACGGCAAAGGCAGACAAGCGCGACAGCATTTCAGCCAACGCTTTGATGTCGGCCTTTGGTCGGCCGCGCGCGCCCTCTAGCAATGGCGCACCTTTGATGGAACGAATCATTTGCTCGGCCACATCGGGTCCGAACGGGCAGCGATGCAACACCACGTCTTGCAGAATCTCGACAAAGATTCCACCCAGTCCAAACATCGCGACAGGGCCGAACACCGGATCCTGATGAATGCCCAGAATGCACTCCACACCACCCTTAAGTTGCTTGGCGACCAGCACGCCGTCTAGGCGCGCTTGGGGGGCGGCGGTTTTGCCTCGTTGCATCAACAAATCAAAGCCGGCCCGCACGGCATTCGCATCCGCGATATCCAGTAACACGCCACCGATTTCTGACTTATGCAAAATGTCGGGCGAGACAATCTTCATCACCACGGGATAACCGATTTTTTCTGCAGCGCGGATAGCGGCCTCGATCGACGTGCAGACCTCTTCCGGTGCAGAAGCAATCCCCGCAGACGCGAGCAATTGCTTGGCCTCTGCCTCGCTTGGATTACGTGCTGGCAGTTGCACGGGCCCGACAATAGGTGCTGGCAAGCCGGCGGGTTTTGCAAATGCGCGACCAAACTGACCCATTGCCTCAATGGCGACCACGGCGCGCGATGGGTCTTCAAATACGGCGAAGCCATCTTCCTCGTACTGTCTGATTAACTCGCGTGATGCCATCAGCGATAGTGCAAAAATACAATCAGGATGTTTATTGCGCGCGATCTTTAGTTGCTCGCGTAGGCGCGGCGCAATACTCGCCACACCTCCCGTGTAGGTAAAGAAACCGAGGATCGAGGTGTACTTGCCTTCTGCGATCAGCGCATCCGTGAAGGTACTGATGAGGGACATTTCGTTAAGGAATTGCGCAGTCACGTCCACAGGGTTGCGGGGTGCGGCAAAGGGCAGGAGCTTGAGCAAACGCTCTTGCGACGCCAGTGGCATCTCTGGCATGGGTAGGCCCACCGCATCGGCCGCGTCCGAAATAATCACACCCGCGCCACCACTCACCGTAATCACACCGAGCGTGTTGTTAGCCGGATAAACGCCGCGTGTCGCCAAGCGTGCGATGTCGAGCATTTGCTCTGTGGTTTGCACACGTACGACACCCAGCTCTTTCAAGACCGCGTCGGTGACACGATCATCCCCCGCGATGGAGGCGGTGTGCGATTGTGCGGCAGCGCTACCAACCACGCTGCGACCTACTTTCATCATCAACACAGGTTTGCGCGCAAGGCGTGCAGCCTCAAGACCCGCGACTAAGCCCGCGGCCTCTTTGATACCTTCTGAATACAACATGATGACTTTGGTGTCGGGGTCGTCGACCACCATTTGCAACATATCGCCAACGGTCAGGTCTGCTTCGTTGCCGGTCAGAATCACCGCAGACAAACCAATATCGTTGGCCGTGGCCACCGCCATCAAGTGTGCGCCATAGGCGCCTGATTGACTGATGATCGCGACCCCGCCCGCTTTAGGAAACGCCAGCTCGCAGCCCGTCGCAAAGGTGCCGTAAAAATGTTTACAAGGATTAATCAGTCCAAGTGAGTTCGGGCCAATCAGGCGCATACCATGCGCGTGGGCGGCTTCGACAAGTTTCGCTTGGGCTGCCGCCCCTTCGGGTCCGATCTCGGCAAAGCCGGAGGTAAACAAGATGGCAGCCGCGCAGCCACGCTCGGCCAGTGCAGTGACAGATTCCAATGCTGCGGACGCCGGCACAATCACGATCGCGACGTCGGGCGTTTCAGGAAGTGCTGCGACACTGGGGTAGGCGGTGAGACCCTGCACCGTCGTACGGTTTGGGTTCACTGGGAAAATCTTGCCTGCGTAGCCTTGACTGCGCATGTACGAAATCGGCCTACCCCCGATGCGGGAGGGATCGTCCGAGGCCCCAATGACCGCAACCGAATTAGGGCTAAGCAATTTGGCGATACGGGAACGATCGCTCGGGCGTGCGCGGGCGGTAGGGGCGCCTGGGGTGGCAGCGTTATTTTTAGCGGTGCTCATGTTTGGCTTGTCTGTTGTTATGGTTTTGTCGTAGTTTTTGTGGTTGTTTTTCCAATATTACAGCTACACTGATTCAACTTGTTTTGACCTTTCCTAGAAGATTTCCCATGAATAAACCTAGCCCAGAATTTGATAGCCTGTTGCCCCCCCTAACACTGAATCGTCGGGGCTTTTTAGCGACCTCGCTCATGAGCGGTTTTACGCTCGCCGCTGGCCCCGTAATGGCGCAGACCGTGATCACGACGGACACCAACGGCCTGACCGCCGGCGAAGTCAAGATCCCCGTCGCCGACGGCACCATCCCTGCGTACCGCGCAGCCCCTGCTGGCAAGACGAATCTTGGCACCATTTTGGTTGTGCAAGAAATTTTCGGCGTGCATGAGCACATCAAAGATGTTTGCCGACGTTTCGCAAAATTGGGTTACCTTGCGATCGCCCCCGAAATGTATGCACGCCAGGGCGATCCATCCAAGTTCACTGAGAACGCCAAGATTTTTTCCGAGATCGTCAACAAAGTGCCTGATGCACAAGTCATGAGCGATCTGGATGCCACCGCGAAATGGGCCGCCGCAAATGGTGGTGACCCCAAGCGTTTGGCGATCACCGGCTTTTGTTGGGGCGGCCGCATCGTCTGGTTGTATTCCGCACATAACCCAAATGTAAAAGCTGGTGTGGCCTGGTATGGTCGCTTAGTGGGCGACAAAGACGCGCTGCGTACGGCACAGCCGGTCGACATTGCGGGGCAGATGAAAGCGCCGGTGCTTGGCTTGTACGGTGGCAAAGACACCGGCATTCCTGTGGCAACCGTTGATCAAATGAAGACTGCCCTCACGAGCGGTTCAGCGGCAGCCAAAGCGTCGAGCTTCATTGTGTATCCCGAAGCGCCACACGCTTTTTATGCCGACTACCGACCCACTTTCCGCGCCGCCGAAGCCAAAGAGGCTTGGGAGCAAGCGCAGGCCTGGTTTAAGAAATATATTTAATTCACAAGGAGTAACAATATGGGTGCAATTACCCGCATCGATTCTAACGAGCGTTTGAGCCGTGTCGTGATTCACGGCGATACGGTCTATGTCGCAGGGATTACCGCGAGCGTGAAAGGCGACATCGTCGCGCAGACGCGTGATGTGTTTGCAAAGATCGATGGCCACTTAGCGAGTGCTGGCACCGACAAGCATCACTTGCTCACTGTGCAAATCTGGCTCAAAGACATCACCAAAGACTTTGCCGGCATGAACTCGGTTTGGGCCGAGTGGGCACCAAAGAATGCGTTGCCGACACGCGCAACGGGCGAAGTTAAATTGGCCGCACCGGACTTGTTGGTTGAGGTCATTGTCTCAGCTGCTAAAAAATCCTGATACGGATGCGCGGATAGACCATAGAACGCACAAGAAGTATTTAAGCCCGGAGAAGTTTTGTTGACAGTCGCCGTAATCGGAGCCGGGCCCGCAGGACTGATGGCAGCAGAAGGTTTGGCCGAGCACGGTTTCAAGGTGCAGGTCTATGAAGCCAAGCCTTCTGCAGGACGCAAGTTTTTAATGGCAGGTCGAGGTGGGTTGAACATCACCCACTCCGAACCTGCCGAATTATTTGTGTCGCGTTATGCCGAGCGCGCCGTCCACATGGCGCCGTTGTTAGCCGCGTTCGATGCGAACGCCTTGCGCGACTGGGTACACGCGTTAAAGATTGATACGTTCGTGGGCAGCTCTGGCCGCGTCTTTCCGGCCGAAATGAAAGCAGCACCCTTGTTGCGTGCGTGGATGCATCGCCTGCGTGGCCAAGGCGTGCAGTTTTATATGCGGCATCGCTGGCTTGGTTGGGACGCTGACGATGCACTGCGCTTTGCGACACCGAAGGGTGAAATAACCATCAAGCCTAGCGCGACGGTTCTTGCGCTGGGCGGTGGCAGTTGGGCCAAGCTCGGGTCAGATGGCGCGTGGTGGCCGTGGTTAAAGGAACAAGGCGTTGCACTCGCTCCACTGTTGCCAAGCAACGGTGGTTTTGAGACTAGCTGGTCGCAACACTTTATCGACAAGTGTGCGGGTAACCCACTTAAGACGGCCTCGTTTTGGGTAGAGGGCGCACGAGGTCCGGGCGCAGCATTACGCGGCGAATGCATGGTTACGCAATATGGCCTAGAAGGTGGGGCCGTCTACGCGCTGTCGGCGGCCTTGCGCACCCAGATCCTGCAATGCGGCGCAGCGACTCTCTATGTTGATCTCTTGCCTGATCACAGCGCCGAAAAAGTATTAGAGGAAGTCTTGCGTGGTCGCGGAACGCGTTCCCTGTCGTCGCACTTGCGTTCCCGACTCGGCATTCAGGGCGTCAAGGCCACCCTGTTGCGCGAATGTTTGCCTGCTGAAGCGTTCGATCATCCTTCGGCGCTCGCCGCTGGAATCAAAGCGCTACCCATTACCCTGCAGGCGTGTCGTCCACTAGACGAGGCGATCAGTACCGCCGGTGGCGTCATGTTTGAAGGCTTGACAGCGGGGTTGATGCTGAGTGATCGTCCCGGTATATTCGTCGCAGGTGAGATGCTCGACTGGGAAGCACCGACCGGTGGGTACTTGCTCAATGGCGTCTTGGCAACTGGCCGGTTGGCCGGCTTAGGTGTTTTTAATTGGTTAAAACAATCTACTCGGAGCAAATCAAATGAGCATGTTGAGTCCTGAAGAACTCGCGGCATTGATGCCTGCCGAGTCGTCCATTTACCCTGCACCGATTCCTGTGCAGTCTGTGTCGAGTGATGAGTTCTCTCCTGGGCCACAGACGCAAAAGCAAAAAGAATATGAATTCCGCGTCAAACAAATTGGTGCCGAGTTATCAAAGCATCAAGGCCTCACGCGTCGGAAGTTTTTCAAGACTGCCTCTGGAATGGCCGCTGCCTTCCTGGCGATGAACGAAACCTATGGTCCAATTTTTGGCGTGTCTCAGGCCGAAGCGGCGACCCCAGAAATGGCGGCAGATCGTGCGCGCGGCCTCTCTGGCCAGTTCATTATGGACATGCACACGCATTTTCTGCGTGACGATACCAGTCTTGCAGGTTTTGTGCGGAGTCGAGAAGCCGTGGGTAAAGCAGGATGGAATCCTGCGCTTGTCGGTAAGCCGCAAACACTTGAAGACTTAAAGTTTGCAAACTATCTGAAAGAAATCTATCTCGATAGCGATACAAAGATTGCCTGCATTAGCGGTGCGCCATCGGAAAAGCCGGGCGATTGGTTTTTAACGAACGACATGAAAGCCAATGCGCGCGCAACGATTAATGGGATTGCCGGTGCCAAGCGGGCGTATGCGCACGCCATCTTTACGCCGGGCTACGCCGGATGGCTCGAAGAAATTGATCGTGCAATCGAGATCTTGAAGCCCGACTCCTTTAAGGGCTACACCATTGGAGACAACACCCATAAAAATCTTTCCAAGCATCCCTGGTTGCTTGACGATGAAAAGCTGGCGTATCCCGCGTATGAAAAATTCGCGAAAGCCGGGTTGAAGAACGTTTGCATCCACAAGGGCTTATTTCCGCCCGCAGTTGAAAAGCAGTTCCCGCATTTGCTTCGAAACTCAATGGTGGATGATGTCGCCAAGGCGGCTAAAGACTGGCCTCAACTTAATTTCATTATCTATCACGGTGGTTATCGCTACGGTGGTGGCAATGGCGCGGCAAACGCGTGGGAGCAGTTTGAAAAAACAGGTCGTATTGACTGGGTAACGGACTTGGCTGAAATCCCTGCCAAACATGGTGTGACCAATGTGTATGCCGACGTGGGTCAGCTTTTCGCGCAATCAACGATTGCAGATCCGCGCGTGTCGGCCGTGATGATGGGTCAGCTCGTCGCAGGGCTCGGCGCAGACCACGTGTGCTGGGGCACAGATGCGATTTGGACGGGTGCACCGCAGTGGCAAATTGAGGCCTTACGTCGCATTGAAATTCCCGAGGACTTGCAAAAACGCTATGGCTTGAAGCCGCTCGGCCCAGCAGATGGTCCGATCAAAAATGCCATCTTTGGTGAGAACAATGCACGCTTATATGGCGTCACGCCCGCGCAGCGCGCAGCGGTGGCTGGCGACAAAATCGCCAGTGGCAAAGTTATTTATGACAAGCACGGTGAAGGGCGCACCAACATGGCCTATGGCTACGTTAACCGTGAGGCTTCAGCGACGTGATTGCAACACAATGTAGTGTTGGGCGATGAGTTTGCGAAAGGTTTCGCTTGTTGTTGCCCAATCTACAATGTCGACCTTACAGGTGAGTGCTGATTCAGACAGCTCTTCTGAAAGAGCGGCCAAGATGTTGAGTGGAACCGACAGATCGCCGATGACAACAATGTCTAAGTCAGAGAAGGGTTTGTGCTTGCCATTGGTGCGTGAACCAAAGGCCCACACTTCATGACTTGGGATGTGTCGCGCCAAGGCAGCCAAGACAAGATCCCGGTCACCTTCTGAGAGCGCAAGCGTAGGCAATTGGCTCACGCGATACGCACCTTCAAGTTCGCTAGAAGTGTTTGGGCTTCAGCTAAGAACGCCGGTATTGCCTTGACGACTTCAACAGCAATGTTTTCATCATACGTGTGGCTGGTCTTGCTGCGCATATCGCGATAGGTTCGCCAGGTTGTCCAGTCGCCCGCGAGAAGGCCTTGCTCATTCGCTGTCCGTATTAGATCCGCAAAGGGCATGGCGTCGAAGGCGCTTGGTGTCGCCGAGCTCA
>CAMBPA010000007.1 GCA_945869355.1 Bordetella parapertussis | reverse complement strand
TCTTGCCTCGCGGTCTGGTTCGCGTTAAGTTTTCTGAGTGCTAAATAGTCATCAGGCGCCGGGGGTGATTGCCCGCCCAATTTGTGAAAGGTATTGTAGGGGAATGCGGGGGTAGGGGTGGGGGTGTCCTGATGTGGTATGGGGGATGTTTGGAAGGCGTGCGGGCGATTGGTTGACGGCGGGCTGGGCGGTGGGGCTCTGGCGCTGAGACAGCTGCGGGTGGGCGTTGCCCACTTCCCACACCGATCGCTAGCTGGCGCGTCAGCTCCGAACTCGGCCCTGCGGGCCTCAGACATGCGGAGCTGACACTGCGCCATCTTTAGCGACCGGATCGGCTCGCCGCAATGTCTCAGCGCCAGAGCCCCACCGCCCAGCCCGCCGTCAGCGTACCGATTACGATGTCGTAACATACCTACTTAGATAAGAACCTTGAGTCCCATGTTAAACACCACCACGATGGCCGAGCGAGTCGCCCAGATTCGCAACAGAATCGATCAGGCTTGCGCGCGCGCGGGGCGGGATCCTGCGGAAGTAACGCTTTTGCCTGTGAGCAAAACGTTTGATGTGGTGGCTATTCGTGAGGCGATCGCGTTAGGGTTCACGAGATTTGGTGAGAACCGCACACAAGAAATCGCACAAAAAGCGCCGTTGCTCGCGGATTGCGATGCGCAATGGGTGGTGATCGGGCAGCTGCAAACCAATAAAGCAAAAGAAGTGGCAAAGTTCGCGCACGAGCTCCAGTCCTTAGACCGTCTCGAATTAGCCGAGGCGCTTGACCGCCGCTTGCAGCTAGAGGGGCGTGCCATTGATGTATTGGTGCAGGTCAAAACCTCACCGGAAGAAACTAAGTCGGGACTTGAGCCCGCAGAACTGTTCACATTCTTGCGACAGCTCGCGAACTACCAAACGTTGCGGGTGCAGGGCTTAATGACCATGGCCGTGCTATCTGAAGATACGCAAGCGGTTCGCGGTTGCTTCGCGCAACTCAGGCAGCTGCAAGAGCGTGCGCGCGAAGAAGCCATCGCGGGTGTGTCGCTCGACCGCTTATCGATGGGCATGAGCGGTGACTTTGAAATTGCGATTGAAGAGGGCTCAACGGAAATCCGTGTTGGGTCTGCGATATTTGGCTCAAGGGCCTAGCTCACTGCAGGACGAGTGAGCCTTGCATCACGGGCGAGTGGCCTGCAAACGTGCAAAAGAAGGCGTAAGTCTCGCCAGGCTGCAGCGCGGACACTGCAAAGCTGACTGAGGTGGCTTGCCCACCCCCAATCACCTTGGTATGCGCAATGACTCGCCGATCGTTTGGATCAACGTAGTGGTTTTCGGCGCCGGCTAGCATGCCCGTACGCGCCACGCCCACCATGTCGGACTGTTTGGCTAACACCCAATTGTGGCCCATGGCTAGAACCGGCAAGCGACCACTATGGGTCAGCGTCACGGTGAAATCCTTGCACGCGCGAGGTACTTCGATTGCTTGCGGCAGGTAACGCAGAGCATCATCACTTTGCACGACTACATTACACCCCTGCGCCTGCGCAGCGCTGGGCGCGTCTGCAAAAGCCATCGCGAAGGCTGACAAGCCAACAGCAAAACGTAAGGTTGTTCGAATCATAGGTTTTAGAGTCATTTGTATCGGGCACTTAGCTGGGCATGCGACTGAGGCGACCATCGGAGTGACGCTGGATGTGCCCAGCGAGCTCGAGGTCAAGAAGCGCTTCGTGAAGTGTTGCCGCGCTTACTGCCGTGCGTTGTTGCAGCGTGTCTTCGGTAATGGGATCGTAGCCGATTGCGCTCCAGAGCGGGGATGAGGTGATAGGCGGAGCGTGCAAGGTGCTGCCTTGGCCAGCCAGAGGTAGTTGTTGCCAGCCGCCCAGCTCTTGAAGGATGTCATCGACACACATGACAAGTTTTGCGCCTTGCTGAATCAGCGCATGCGGCCCGCGGGTTAAGGGCGAGTGAATCGATCCGGGCAGCGCATAGACTTCACGCCCTAAATCTGCGGCTAGTCGTGCCGTGATGAGTGAGCCACTTTTAAGCGCCGCTTCGATCACAAGCGTACCGCGGGCAAGGCCTGCCACCAACCGGTTTCGCCTTGGAAAGTTAGCAGCAATAGGTGGGGCACCCAGCATAAACTCGGATAGTAAAAGCCCCCCTTGAGCCACAATATCTTGGGCGAGGCCTGCGTGTGCGCGAGGATAGATGGTGTCAATACCCGTGCCAAGCACTGCAATCGTGGAGGCGGCCGCGGGCCCTGCTTGAAGGGCGCCGCGATGCGCTGCACCGTCTATACCGCATGCGAGGCCGCTGATGATGCACCAGCCGCGCTTGGCCAAGTCTTGCGCGAAAGCGTGGGCGTTTGCTAACCCGTCGGCGGAGGGGTGGCGTGTACCAACGATCGCCAGTGCATCTGCCGTGAGTCGTTCGAGGTTTCCGCGCGTGTATAAAACAATGGGCGCATCCTCGTTATGGCGTAGGACCGCTGGGTAGGCGTCCTGATCTGGCGTTAAGAGGGCCTGTCCGGAGAACGCAGACCACTGCAGCGCGGCCTCGATGGTCGTCAGCAAGTCAGGGGCGGGCGGGCGACAGAGCTGTGCGGCCCGTGCCCTTGGTACGATAGCGCTAAGTATGTCTGGCGTACTGCGGTAAAGAGCGACCGGGTCTGGAAAGCGGCGCAGCAGTCTATTGGCCAGAATCGGACCGATGCCGGGCTCTAAACTGAGTCTTAACCAAGCGTGCCGTTGTGTTGAAATATCTGAATCATGCATCCCCGTAAGTTTGACATGACGTAAAGCAGGCCAGCAGAGCAGTAGGGCGGGTTTGTCCAGCCTGCTTTTGGCTATCGCTAGGATTTAAAAGAGCTATTAGAAAACGCAGGATTATTAAATTAAAATCATGCTGGGCGTGATATTCACCGAAAAATATTTACCGATAAATAAAGCAATTCATCAAACCAATTTATGGCACTGCTGACCATTCTGCATTACCCCGACAAGCGCTTGCGTAAAACCGCCAAGCCAGTCGCTGTCGTGGACGATCGCATACACAAGCTTGTCGCTGATATGGCTCAGACCATGTATGAGGCGCCTGGCGTCGGCTTGGCCGCGACGCAGGTGGATGTACACGAACGCGTGGTTGTCATGGATGTCAGCGAAGAAAAAAATGATCTCCGCGTGTTGATTAATCCAGAGATTCTTGCTTATAGTGAGGATCAGAACACATACGAAGAGGGCTGCTTATCCGTCCCAGGCGTCTACGACGAGGTGGATCGACCCGCGCGCGTACGTGTTCGCGCAATGGACTTAACAGGCAAACCGTACGAGTTTGACGCAGAGGGCCTATTGGCGGTCTGTGTGCAACACGAGATCGATCATCTCAACGGTAAAGTTTTTGTGCAGCATCTTTCGACGCTTAAGCAGACGCGACTCAAGGCGCGCTTGCGCAAAGAGCAGCGCGAGCTAGAGCGCGTATAGGCCACCATGGTTCATCCTGAAGTTCTTGGCTATATCGCCGCATTTTTAACAACGGCTGCCTTTTTCCCCCAAACGATCAAAACGATTCGTACGCGGGATACAAAATCTATTTCGCTCGCGATGTACGTGATGTTCACGTCCGGGATCGCACTTTGGCTCTGGCACGGATTGTTGGTCGGTTCAATGCCGCTGATCTTTGCAAACACGATTACTTTTGTGCTTGCACTGATAATTTTGGTGCTTAAGTTGCGCGAGCCCAAGACCAACCAGAAATAAACGCCGCTGCGGTTTGGCGTTTTCCTCCAGCACGCTGGAGCTCGAGCAAGCGCAGCGTACCGTGGCCGGTGCCAATGTCGATGCCTTGGGCTGAGGCCGCGAGCACGCGCGCTTGCGCAGGCGCCGATCCATTTGAAACCGCGCCTGGTGTCTGAACGCTTACAGCGGAAATGGGCTCCAATGCTTGCGCCAGCCAAACCTTAACGGGCGCATCAATGCCAGGCAAGCGTAGCGTGGCCCCCGGGACCGGATTAAAGGCGCGGATCCGGCGCGCGAGTGTTTGCGCGTCTAGGTGCAGATCGAGTGCCGCTTCGGCCTTGTCTAACTTGGCGGCGTAGGTCACGCCCTCCGTGGGTTGGGGGCGAGGCGTGAGCGCATCGCGTGTCAGCTGTTTGAGCGACGCAACAATAAGCGATGCGCCGATTTGTGCAAGCTTGTCGAGGAGTGATGCGGCGCTGTCTGCGTCTGTAATGGCGACACGTTCATCTAACAGCATATCGCCTGTGTCTAAGCCCTCGTCCATCTGCATGATCGTGACACCGGTGTGCGTGTCGCCCGCTTCGATGGCGCGCTGAATCGGAGCGGCACCGCGCCAGCGAGGCAGCATACTGGCGTGAATGTTTAAACAGCCGTAGCGAGGCGTTTTAAGCGCCCAACTCGGCAAAATCAACCCGTAGGCCGCAACCACAAGCACATCAAGTGCCGCTTCATTTAGTGTGTTGCACGCCAGTGCCGCGTCTTCCGGATACTTTCCATCCAGACGCAAGCTTCGCGGTTGTGCGACGGGCAGCCCGACCTCTAGGGCAAGTTGTTTGACTGCACTGGGCGTGAGCTTAAGCCCACGGCCTGAGGGTCGGTCGGGTTGCGTCAGCACCAGAGGCACGACAAAACCGGCGTCAAGAATCGCACGCAGCGCTTGGCGCGAGAACTCAGGCGTGCCGGCAAATCCTACGCGTAGTGTCATGTGCTGAAATGTTGCGGCTAAAGGTGCTCGGCCCAGAGATCGTACTCATCCGAGTCGGTCACGCGCACGCGTACTTTGTCGCCAGGTTTGAGCGTTGTCTGACTGTCAACGTAGACACAGCCGTCGATTTCGGGCGCATCCGCACTGGAGCGACCGATGGCGCCGTCTTCGTCGACCTCGTCGATGAGCACCTCAATTTCCTTGCCGACGCGCGCGGCAAGTCGTTCGGTCGAAATGGCTTGTTGATGCGCCATAAACCGATCCCAGCGCTCTTGCTTGACCTCGTCAGGCACGGGATCCGCTAACGCATTCGCCGACGCACCTTTGACGGGGGAGTATTGAAAACAACCCACGCGATCGAGTTGCGCTTGCGACATCCAGTCGAGCAAATATTGGAATTCGCTCTCGGTTTCGCCTGGAAAGCCAACAATGAAGGTCGAGCGCAACGTAAGATCTGGGCACTCTTGCCTCCAGCGGTGAATGCGTGCCAGTGTTTTGTCTTCGAAGGCGGGGCGCTTCATTGCTTTTAGGATACGTGGGCTGGCGTGTTGAAAGGGAATATCCAAGTAAGGGAGGATCTTGCCTTGCGCCATGAGCGGGATGACTTCATCGACGCTCGGGTAAGGATAGACGTAATGCAGCCTGACCCAGATGTCTAATTCGGATAGCGCTGAACAGAGCTCGGTCATGCGGGTTTTAACTGGCCGGCCATTCCAGAAGCCGCTTCTGTATTTGACGTCAACACCATACGCACTGGTGTCTTGTGAAATCACGAGCAACTCTTTAACGCCCGCTCGTGCGAGTCGCTGCGCTTCATCAAGCACATCACCGACAGGCCGACTAACGAGGTCACCACGCATGGAAGGAATGATGCAAAAACTGCAGCGATGGTTACAGCCTTCGGATATTTTCAGATAGGCGTAGTGGCGTGGCGTGAGCTTGATGCCCTGTGGGGGAACGAGGTCTGTGAACGGGTCGTGTGTGGTGCTCGGAGGCGCCGCGGCGTGGACCGCACGCACCACTTGCTCGTACTGCTGTGGACCGGTGACAGCCAGCACGCTTGGATGCGCTGCGCGTATGACGGACTCTTCCACACCCATACAGCCTGTGACGATTACGCGACCATTTTCGGCAATCGCCTCGCCAATAGCCTCAAGAGATTCGGCTTTTGCGCTATCGATAAAGCCGCAGGTGTTGACGACGACGACGTCCGCGTTGTCGTAGTCAGGAACAATTTGGTAGCCCTCGGTGCGCAATTGTGTGAGGATGCGCTCAGAATCTACGAGTGCCTTGGGACAGCCAAGACTGACAAAACCGACTTTTGGGGATGACATGATGTGCCGCCTGACGGGCCAATGCCCGCGTAAGAGAGAGGTGGATTTTACCTTGTGCGGCACGCCCGCAGCAGCGCGCAAAGCCCCTACAATCCAACTATGAACACCGTTGCCCCTGCTTTATCCCATTCTTTGTTGGCTGCAGCCAATGCAATAGCTGGTGTCGAGTCCGGTCAGTCCTTGACCGAGGCGCTCGCAGAGCTGCCCTCGAACATACGCCCCTCCGCGCAGGCACTGAGTTTTTTTGCGATGCGTAACTGGGGCTTAGCCATGGGGTTGCGTCACACCTTGGTTGAACGCGAGCCACCCAATGCGACCTTAAACGCCTTGGTCGGCTTGAGTTTGCTGTTACTTGAGACTGCAATACGGGCTGGCGAGCGCCCGCCCGAGGCAGGGACCCCGGTCTACACGGCCCATACCTTGGTGGATCAGGCGGTTCAGGCGACCCAGCTGCAGCGCTCTACGGCTTCGTTTAAGGGCTTGGTCAATGCTGTGCTGCGCCGCTTTCAGCGCGAACGGCAAACCGTGCTTGCCGAAACCGCCGATGCACCAGAGGTTCGTTTCAATCATGCGCGCTGGTGGGTCGATGCGTTGCGCAAGGCGTATCCCGAGCAGTGGGAGCGGTTGTTGGACGCAGCCAACGCGCATCCGCCCTTGACCTTACGTGTGAACGTCCGGGCGTCCTCACGCGAAGCTGTTTTACAGGCATTTGCTCAGGCAGAGGTTGGTGCGACGGCCTTCGGTGCGGCGGGTATCGTGTTGGATGTGCCGCGGCCCGTGACGACGTTGCCCGGCTATGCCCAAGGTTGGTGGTCTGTTCAGGATGCCGGCGCACAGCTCGCTGCGCCAATGCTTGCGGTGCAGGATGGAATGCGAGTGCTTGACGCCTGTGCGGCGCCTGGCGGCAAGACTGCACATTTGCTTGAGTTGGCTGATGTTGAATTGACGGCATTAGATGTGGATCCAGCCCGTATGGCGCGTGTAGAGCAAAATCTAGAGCGGCTTGGGCTACTGAACCCGAAAGTCAGGTTGGTTGCAGAAAGCGCCACACGCGCGCACCTATGGTGGGATGGAAAGCCTTTCGATGCGGTCTTGGCTGATTTGCCGTGCACCGCCTCAGGCATTGTCAGTCGTCACCCGGATATTCGTTGGTTGCGGCGCGAAAGCGATGTGCAGCAAACCGCTAAATTGCAGCGTGAAATCCTTGATGCGCTCTGGAGCGTTGTTGCACCGGGCGGCAAATTATTGCTCGCAACTTGCTCGATTTTTCCCCAAGAAGGCGAAATGCAGGCAGAATCATTCTCTAAGCGGCATGTGCAGGCGCAACGATTGCCCGCGCCTGGGCAGTTGTTGCCGTCCCGTCCTGATGCCGAGCATCCAGCCGGTCACGACGGATTCTTTTATGCATTGTTTACGCGTCGCACTTAGGCGCTACATGAGATGACGTTACGCACAACACACACGATGCTTGTCTGGCGCCTACTGGCGACATGGCTTTTGTGCGTGATCTGCGTAGGGATGAATGTCGCATGGGCGTCCGAGGCCCGCATTTTGCGCACGGAGCCCCTGCCGCAGGATGGTCAGCTCACGATGGATCTTGACGTGGCGCTCGACCTGAGCCGCAGTGTGCTCGACGTCGCAGAGCATGGCGTGCCCCTTTACTTTACCTACGACGTACAAATCACCGCGCCGCGCTGGTGGTGGTTTGACAAAGTGCTAGTGCAGGCCACGCTTAGTCGACGCTTGATCTATAACAACCTAACGCAGCAATGGCGCGTCGCCACAGGAGATTTATTTTTACCTGCTGCGACCCAGGAAGATGCATTACAAGTGATTAAACAGGTACGCGGCTGGCCTATCGCGCCAGTCGATCGCTTTGAGCCCAATTTTAAATATGAGGGCAAGGCACGCATTCGACTCGACACCAGCCAGATGGCACGCCCCTTGCAACTTGACGCACGTAATCGGGGCGCCTGGTCCATGACGAGCCCGTGGGCCACGTTTGATTTTTCGATCAGACGGGCGGAGCCCGCGAAATGAACACACTTTTACGCCTGGCACTTGTTGTTGGCGTGTTTAGCGCATTTGGCCTGTTCGCATTGCTGGCGTGGTCCACTGGCAATGCCTCCCTCGTTGCGCGCTACCAAGACTTATTGCTCTGGTTAAACGGCGCACTAGCCTTAGCATTATTTATCTGGGTTGTTGCGCTGACGATTCGTCTTGTCGCGCAATTAAGACGCGGGCAGTTTGGCGCACGCCTCACAGCGCGTTTCGCACTTGCATTCGCCTTGATCGGTGTCTTGCCGGGAGCCTTAATTTACGGTGTGTCGATTCAGTTTATGGCACGCTCGATTGAGTCCTGGTTCAACGTGCGTGTTGACACTGCGCTTGAGTCCGGCTTGGCGTTGGCTCGCTCGGCGCTGAGCTCCCAGCTCGCAGAACTTGAAGCGCGTGCACGCGCGATGGCGCCTGCATTGAACAACACGCCAGATTCAGATATCGCCGCGACCCTCACACTCTTGCGCGAGACGAACACCGCAATCGATGCGCTGGTGTTCAGCGGTGCGGGCCGACTCATTGCCTTTTCTACCGATAAACTCGGTTCGTTAACGCCGACTTTGCCGCCGCAAAGCGTGATGAATCAGTTGCGAGTATCGCGTGGATATTCTGCGGCCGACAGTGATGATCTTGCGGCTGCCTTGACCCAAACGGGGCTGCAATTGCGCGTCATTGTCCCGCTGGCTGCCCCCGAGCGCTTAGACGCTGCACTAGGCGTGGCAGGCGAAACCCGGTGGTTGCAATTGGTGCAGCCCGTGTCTGAAATCATCGCGCGTAATGCGAGTGAAGTACAAAAAGGTAATCGTGATTATCAAGAGCTTGCGCTCTCTCGCCAGAGCTTGCGTAATCTTTTCGGAGTCACGCTAACCCTCGCGCTGCTGTTAGCGGTGTTCGCGGCGATTGCAATCGCCTTGTATTTGTCTAAAAAACTGGTCAGCCCCCTGCTGGCTCTGGCTGCGGGCACGCAGGCGGTGAGTGTCGGAGATTTTCGCCCCTTGCCTGAGCCGCCCTCCAAGGACGAGGTCGGGCAGTTAACGCGATCTTTCAACGCGATGACGCGACAGCTGGGAGAGGCCCGGCGGATGGTCGAAACCAACCGTACGCAACTCGAACGTTCAAACGTCTACCTGGAAAGCGTACTTTCCAATCTCTCGGCAGGCGTGCTAGTTTTTGATGAGCAGTTCCGGCTGACGACGTTCAACCATGGCGCGCAAATGATCCTGAAGGTTGATCTGCGCTCGGCACCCGGGCGGCCGCTCGAGACAGTCGACGGGATGCTCGACTTTGCGCGCAGAATCAGACAGGCGTTCGCTGAGCATTCTGCTGTGGGTTCAGAGCGCTCGCACTGGCAGGAGCAGTTCGAAATCACCCTGGAGGATGCGAGGGTTGCCTCGGAACTCTACACATTGACACTGTTGGCGCGTGGGACACACTTGCGGGTCGATGGCAGTGATAACGGCTATATGGTCGTTTTTGATGATATCAGCGATGTCATCTCGGCGAGCCGCAGTGTGGCGTGGGCGGAAGTGGCGCGTCGCCTGGCGCACGAGATTAAGAACCCGTTGACGCCCATCCAGCTTTCGGCTGAGCGCCTAGCGATGAAGCTTGCTCATAAGCTCGAGCCCGCGGACGCACAGCTTTTAGAGCGAGCAACTAATACGATCGTCAATCAAGTGACCTCGCTCAAACACATGGTGGATGACTTCAAAGAGTACGCGCGTAAGCCGGCGGTCGTGATGGCGGCATTGGATTTCAATGCGCTGGTCGATGAGGTGCTAGGGCTGTATGGTTGGGACCCGGTGGAAGGGATGGTTCGCGATGCGCACCACGCCTGGCACCTCAACGTGTCGCTTGAGCCGGACTTGCCTTGGGTGCTCGGCGACCCCACGCAACTGCGTCAGGTTGTACATAATTTGCTGGCCAATGCCCGCGACGCGTTGGTAGACCAGCCAGAGTCTGGAACTATTGAGGTCATAACGCAGCGGGTTGATTCCGCAGCTAGCGAAGGCCTAGAACAGTCTGGTATGCGCTTCACCGTCAACGACAATGGCCCGGGTTTCAGCGCACAAATCTTACAGCGGGCTTTCGAGCCCTATATCACCACTAAAGCGCAAGGTACTGGCCTCGGATTGGCGATTGTTCGTAAGATTGTAGAGGAGCATCAGGGGCGGATTGATATTTCGAACCGCAAGGAAGGCGGGGCCCGCGTTTCAATTTTATTGACCAAGATCGCCTCCATGGTGGACGGAAAGTCGTAAGATGACGATAATGCACGTGCGCAACAGGTGATAAGAAATATATGGCAAGAATTTTAGTTGTCGACGATGAAGTCGGAATTCGTGAATTACTTTTCGAAATCCTCTACGACGAGGGGCATACGATCGAGCTTGCCGAGAACGCGGCACAAGCGCGCGCTGCTCGGCTGCGCATGCGGCCAGACTTGGTGCTATTGGATATTTGGATGCCGGATACGGATGGCGTGACGCTGCTCAAAGAGTGGGGCTCGCAAGGCTTGCTCGATATGCCGGTCATCATGATGAGTGGTCACGCGACGATTGATACCGCGGTTGAGGCCACGCGCATTGGTGCCATTGATTTCCTAGAAAAACCCATTACGCTACAGCGTTTGCTCAAGACGATTTCTACTGGTTTGGCGCGCGGTCGCTTGCCTGTTGTGAAGTCAGCGAGTGGTGCGTTCGTGCCTGCCGCTCCTCCCGCCGCGGTACCGGCTGCCCCAGAGGTTGCTGAAGTGGTGGCTCCTGCCCTGCAAGAGGTCGTGGCCCCTGTGACTGACCCCAGTTTGTTGGGAGACATTTCGCTTGAGTTACCACTACGGGAGGCTCGCGATGCTTTTGAGCGAGTCTATTTTGAATACCATCTCGCGCGTGAAAACCACAGCATGACCCGGGTGTCAGATAAGACAGGGTTAGAGCGCACGCACCTGTATCGCAAGCTTAAACAGCTGGGTATCGAGGCACGCAAGCGTGGCAGTTAAGGCCGCGCGACGACAGCGTCAGTTTAGCCAGGCCGTTTAGGCGGGTGGGTGAGTCCCGCTACGCGCTCATCCTCAAGGGTGCGTCTTACCTGAACCAATTGTGCCCCCACCGCGATTGCAATCTCCGCAGGGGTGCGGCTGCCAATTTGCAGACCGACCGGGCCGTGCAGACGAGCAATATCCTCCTCGGTCAAGTCAAAGTCTAATAAGCGTTGACGACGTTTGGTCTGATTGCGGGACGAGCCGAGCGCACCTACATAAAATGCTTTGGATTTAAGCGCTTCAAGTAGCGCCATGTCGTCTAGCTTGGGATCGTGCGTGATGGCGACGATCGCGGTGCGCGCATCGGTTTGTATCGCTAGTACGGCATCGTCTGGCATGCCAGCTTGCAGAGATACGCCGGGCATGTTCCAGTCGGCTGTAAATTCCTCGCGCGGATCGCAGACGATCACTTGAAATTCCAGCATGGTTGCGATTTGGGCGAGCGCCTGCGCGGTCTGATTTGCGCCAATAATCAACAGGCGCCAATGCGGACCATAGACGAAATGACAACCCTCTTCTTTGACTTCAGTGAGTTGCCCAGGGCGAGTGCTGGTGAGGGTGGACATGCCGGTCGTCAGATCAAGCCAGCGACCAATGAGCTGCTGTGTCTGCGTCACCTCGACCACGCGATCGATCCAGTCTTCGAGCAATAAAGGCTCGATGACCAGGCGTAAGGTGCCGCCACAAGGCAGACCAAACCGTGCGGCTTCCTCTTGAGACACGCCATAGCGTGCCCATTCAGGCTTGGACGGCAATTGACCTGCTTGCGCGCGAGCAATCAGGTCATCTTCGATACATCCCCCAGACACTGAACCTACAACGCGGCCATCTTTGCGCACGGCCAACATGGCACCCGCCTGCCGAGGCGCTGAACCCCATGTTTGTACGACTGTCGCGAGGTGCACGGCGTGCCCTTCGCGCAGCCATGCCAAGGCGAGTTGCAAAACTTCAGTATCGAGAGAGTTCATGCTGAGTATTTGTTAGAAGAAGAGGTTGGCGCAATAAGGAAGAGAAGAGGGCCGGCACAATAGAGATCCTGTCAGTATACTGAGCCACTTTTAGCGTCGAGACAAAGACCAGCCCCATGGACCCACTATTTATTGTCGCACTTCTCATTCTAGGCTGTGTTACGGGCTTTGCCGCCGGCTTGTTGGGAATTGGCGGCGGGATGCTGCTGGTTCCGTTTTTAACCTTGCTACTGACTTGGCAAAAGCTCTCACCCGAGCTGATTGTGCACACCGCCATCGCAACCTCGATGGCGTCAATTTTGTTTACGTCGGTGTCCAGCGTGCGTGCGCACAACAGCAAAGGCGCTGTGCGGTGGGACCTCGTATGGGCCTTAACGCCGGGCATTCTTGTTGGCGGACTGATATCGGGCGGGGCGATTTTTGCGGCACTTAAAACCGGCTGGCTCGCGCTGTTTTTTGCGATCTTTGTTGGCTATTCAGCACTGCAGATGCTGCGCGACAAAATACCGAAGGCCGCGAGGCAGATGCCTGGGAAAGGAGGGGCGGTTGCGGCCGGTGGCACGATCGGATTCGTCTCAGGGCTCGTGGGTGCAGGCGGTGGTTTCATTTCTGTGCCGTTTATGCTTTGGTGCAACGTGCCGTTGCACCAGGCTGTTGGAACGTCCGCAGCGCTTGGTTTCCCGATCGCACTGGCCAACACAATCGGATATGTTTGGTCCGGCTGGGGTAAAGAGGGTTTGCCACCAGAGATGATTGGTTATATCTACTGGCCGGCTCTATTGGTACTGGGATCCGTCAGCATCCTATTGGCACCCGTTGGCGCCAAAGCTGCGCACAAGCTGCCAGTCAAAACGCTTAAGCGTATTTTTGCCTTCCTGCTGTTCGGCTTGA
>CAMBPA010000006.1 GCA_945869355.1 Bordetella parapertussis | reverse complement strand
TCAACCAAATCTTCGGGTGTACCGACTCCCATTAGGTAGCGTGGGGCATGCGCAGGCAGTTTGGGGGCGACATGTTTCAAGATGCGCAACATATCTTCTTTAGGTTCGCCGACCGATAGCCCACCGATGGCATACCCCTGAAAGCCGATGTCTTCGAGGCCGGCGAGTGACTCATCCCTTAGGCTTTCAAACATTCCGCCTTGCACGATGCCGAACAACGCGTTGGGATTGCTCAGTGCGTCAAAGGCATCCCGCGAGCGACGTGCCCAGCGCAAGGACATGCGCATTGAACGCGCGGCCTCCTCGGTTGTCGCAGGCTTGTCCTCGATCATATAGGGGGTGCATTCGTCGAAAACCATTGCAATATCGGAGTTCAGCGCCGTTTGGATGCGCATAGACTCTTCGGGTGTCAAAAATAGTCGCGCACCATCAATAGGTGAGGCGAATTTCACGCCTTCCTCCGAAATCTTCCGCATACCTTGCAAGCTAAAGACCTGAAAACCGCCGGAGTCCGTTAGGAGCGGGGCGAACCATTGCATGAACCCGTGTAGCCCGCCGTGCTTGGCGAGGACCTCGGTGCCGGGACGCAGCCACAGGTGGAAGGTGTTACCTAAGACGATCTGCGCGCCGACCTCGGTGAGTTCATGCGGCATCATCGCCTTGACGCTCCCATAGGTCCCAACGGGCATGAAGATCGGTGTTTCGACCACGCCATGGTTGAGTGTCATACGACCACGGCGCGCTAGACCGTCAGTGGCTTGCAGCTCAAACGACAGGCCGTTGGTCGGTCTTGCGCTGCTAGGCATGGCCGCGTTGTCTTCGGTGTCGTTCATAGGGTCGTTTTCCGTTCGAGAAACATGGCGTCGCCGTAACTAAAAAAGCGGTAGCGTTGCGCAATCGCGTGCTGATAAGCCGCCTTCATATTATCGAGCCCAATAAAGGCCGCGACGAGCATCAGTAAGGTCGATTGCGGCAGATGGAAGTTAGTCACCATTGCATCGACGACCTGATAACGAAAGCCAGGGGTAATGAATAGACGGGTGTCACCCGATTGCGGGGCAGCCAAAGCAGGTTGTGTTTGGGCCGCAGACTCTAGAGCACGGACACTGGTGGTGCCCACTGCAATCACGCGACCGCCCGACGCACGTGCCTGGGCAATCGCATCCATCGTCGTTTGCGGCACGGAGTAGCGCTCGGCGTGCATGATGTGCGTGTCAAGATTGTTGTCGCGCACAGGTTGGAAGGTTCCCGCGCCGACATGCAAAGTCACGAAGGCTCTTTTCACCCCAAGCGCATCGAGGCGTTCAAACATCTCTTGGTCAAAATGCAAACCAGCGGTTGGTGCAGCCACAGCACCTGGCTCGCGCGCGTAAATGGTTTGGTAGCGCTCGATGTCTTGCGCATTTGGCTGATGCGTGATGTAGGGCGGCAGAGGGACGACACCATATTGCGCGAGCGCATCCAGCACAGGACGATCAAACTGTAGAACGAATAAATCGTCGCTTCTGCCAAGCACGGTAGCTGAAACCGTTTCGGCCAGCGTCAGCACGGTTCCAGGACCTGGTGATTTGCTAGCACGCACATGCGCCAGCGCTTGGTTATTGTCAGTGATACGTTCGACTAAGACCTCGACAGAACCGCCCGTCGCTTTTTTCCCTAGCAAACGCGCTTGGATGACGCGGGTGTCGTTGAGCACCAGCAAATCTTTTGGGGTGATCAGAGAGACTAAGTCTCCAAATCCTAGGTATTGCTGATGGCCATTGTCGTCTACGTGCAATAAGCGGCTCGTGGAACGAACGACCGCAGGCACCTGAGCGATGAGCTCGGTAGGCAAGTGGTAGTCAAAATCAGAAAGAGACAGGGAACTAGGCACGTAAATGTAGAGCTTTTCGATAAGAGGGCGCATTTTAAGCCGGGCAGACGCTTTTTTTGTATGCTGTCGGTTCAACTTGGCAAATAGGTGGCGTAATGATCGTAGGCAAAGCGAAAGTCAGTCTGTGGCTTGGCAGGTGTGCGGTGTTTTCGGCGCTCCTCGTCGTATTAGGCTTCGGGTTGCAGGCGCAGGCTCAGAGTGCGTTACCCCCAGAGCTTGCGCAGGCCTGGGCCAAGACAAAGTTACCAGAATCCTCGTTGTCGGTATTGGTGCAGGAGATCGGCGGTCCGCGGTTGTTCGCCATTTCCCCTGAGACCCCGCGTAATCCAGCTTCCGTCATGAAATTGGTGACGACCTATGCGGCGATCTCGCGCCTTGGTCCGAATTATGTTTGGAATACGAGTTTCCTCTTAAGTCCAGATTCTCAGATAAACGAGCAGGGTGTGTTGAAAGGGCCTTTGTATCTCCGCGCAGGGGGTGACCCTGTGTTGATGTTGCAAGACATGTGGCGTTTGTTGCGTGACCTGCGTTTGCGCGGTATCCGAGAAATCTCTGACATCGTGATAGATCGCTCTGTTTTTGGTGAAGTCACTATCGATCCTGGTGCGTTTGACGGGGCCTCGGATCGACCTTACAACGCGAGCCCTGATGCGTTTATGGTGGGGTTTGGCGCCGTTCGGTTGGTTTTTTCGCCTGACCCGGCTAGTCGAACCTGGAAGTCATTTATCGACCCTCCCATTCCCGGTGTGGTGGTGGAGGGCAATGTGCAATGGGCCGACGGACAATGCCCTGGATCACCGACCGTGACGACGGATACGACATCGGACGGCTCCACAGTTCGAATCCGTGTGAGTGGGAGAGGTGCGGGCTCCTGTGGAGAGTTTGACGTTTATCGGTTGGTGTTCTCTCAGCAAGAGTTTGGCGCCAAAGTATTGCAAAGCTTATGGAAAGAGCTTGGTGGCACGATGACGGGTCAGGTTCGAACGGGTTCGATTCCGTCGAACGCCACGGCGATCGCGTCGCATCAGTCTCCCCCCTTGTCTGAGGTCATTCGTTTGATCAACAAGCGCAGTAATAACGTGATGACGCGGGTGTTGTTGTTAACGCTTGGCGCGGAGTCGGGCAGACGTCCCGCAACCGTCTCGGGTAGTGTGCAGGTTGCGCAAGATGTATTGGCACGTCAAGGGCTTCCGATGAAGGGAATGGTGTTGGATAACGGTTCGGGGCTATCCCGCAATGGCGTCGTGTCGGCTGACAGCTTGGCGCAAATGCTACAAAAAGCGTGGATGTCACCGGTGATGCCCGAATACGTATCCTCATTAGCGATCCTTGGCACCGATGGCACGACGCGCAATCGACTGCGCGATCCGACGACAAAGTCCATGGCGCATCTCAAGACCGGTGGGTTACGTGATGTCCGTTCGGTTGCAGGCTATGTGTGGTCGAGTAGTGGCAAACGCTATATAGTAGTCAGTATGGTCAATCACGAACGCGCCCACGATGCGCGGTCGTTTGAAAACGCGTTAATCGCCTGGCTCACTGCGAAATAAATTTCGCAGTGATATAAACAAAGTTGAATAATGCAATCAGGCGGAGCCCCATGAATGTTCGACATGCCCTGTTGGGTATCGTGCTTTTGATGTGCAGTGCGTCGGTGCAAGCGAGCATTTGTGACGCCAAGTTTTTTCACAACAGCGGACTGATTGAAATCACCGGCAAAGGGATTGTTCAGGTTAGCGCTCGCATGACGTTTAGCCAGGTAAAAAAAACGGGGAAACAAAGTTGCCAAGCGCAAGTTAAGGGAAACGCCAGCTATGCGCTCTTTGGGTTGTTGACGGGTGCGGCAGACCTTGATCACGTGTTGACAGCCAATGCCTTGCAGGCAAAGCTCGTTAAAAATGGCCCTGGCCACACTGCCGAAGTAGAGGCATTTGATATGCAGATGGTCAGTATTTTTGGTTATGGAACTGAGATCAAAATGGCTGGCCAACGGTTGCCACCACAGAATTTTCGACTCGCGATCGGAGACCCGCGAAAAGGTCCAACGACCGCATTAACGGTTCGAGTGGGCGAGAAAATTGTCGGAACGCGCCAGTCAATTGATACGGCGTTGGGTCCACAGTTATGCTGGCCAGTGCGATATCCGCGTGGCACGGAGCAAACGATGGCAAACGTGCGCGGGGTGATGATTGCGATTCCCGCGGTCCAGTCCTATGTCACAGACTGGTATTGCCCAGCGGTCAGTCTTGTGATGAAACAAGAGGTCGAGCAGGCGGGTCAACGCGCAGTGATTGAAGTCAAAACGGTCCGCTGATGGGTGCGTCGTCGGCAACCCCTTTGCGTCATCTCCTGCTGTGGGCTGCCGTGTCGGCGGGTTTGTTCATCAGCATGCTTCTCGCACTGAAGTCTGGTGCGGTGCCGATACGCTGGCCAGAGCTCTTTGCGATGGTTGGCGGTGGTGCTGATCTAGAGCCGTTTAAGCGCTCGGTGTTTTTAGAGCTGCGTCTGCCGCGCGTGCTGTTTGCAGCCGTTACGGGGGGCGCACTTGCTCTGAGTGGTGCTGCCATGCAGGCGCTTTTTCGTAATCCTTTGGCTGAACCCGGCCTCGTGGGGATTTCTGCCGGTGCATCATTGGGTGTCGTGATCAGTTTGATGCTAGGTTTTAGCAGCATCTGGTTCACGAGCATCGCAGGCTTTGCGGGCGCGTTGCTCGCGACGTTCTCTGCCTATCTGTTGGGTCGACGTTACCCCGGGGTCGCGGGATTGCTGTTGGCAGGTATCGCGATCAATGCAACCATGATGAGCTTGGTGAGCCTGGTTACGACTTTCATTTCTGAGTCTCAGTTCCGTAGTTTTGGATTTTGGTCTTTGGGTAGTTTGGCGCGTGCATCCTGGGAGCAGGTTGGTTGGTTAATACCTTGGACACTTGTCTGTTCGATGTTGTTGTGTCGGCAGTGGCGTGTTTTAAATGCGTTGCTGTTGGGTGAGCGCGAAGCGCATCATCTTGGCTTTGACATCGTTCGAGTACGTCGCAGTTTGATTGTGTTGATTGCGTTACTGGTGGGACCCTTGGTGGCGACAGTGGGCGGGATTGCTTTTATCGGACTAGTCGTGCCGCACATTCTGCGGCGCTGGGTGGGGGCAGGTCACCGCGTGCTCTTACCTCTTTCGTGGATCGTAGGAGCGATGACCCTTGTGTTGGCCGACTGCATAGCACGTGTGGCGGTGATCCCTGCAGAGCTACCTGTTGGCGTCATTACGAGCTTGGTGGGCGGACCATTTTTTATTGCCTTATTGCTGCGTAGCGCAAAGCCTGTCGCTTAAAAGAGTCCGAGCTGATTCCACATCGCATCCACACGCGTCTTGGTTGCTGCGTCCATTTGAATCGGCGTGCCCCATTCGCGTTGGGTTTCACCCGCCCATTTGTTAGTGGCGTCTAGCCCCATTTTTCCACCGAGGCCGGAGACAGGCGAAGCAAAATCAAGATAGTCGATCGGTGTGTTCTCAACAAGCAGCGTATCCCTGACAGGATCCATGCGCGTTGTCATCGCCCAAACAACTTCTTTCCAGTCGCGTGGATTGATATCTGCATCAACGACCACGATAAATTTTGTATACATGAATTGCCGCAGAATGCTCCACAGGCCAAACATGACCCGCTTCGCATGTCCAGGATATTGTTTGCGGATGGAGACGACGGCGAGTCGATAGCTGCAGCCCTCAGGCGGTAAATAAAAGTCAACGATTTCGGGGAGCTGTCTGCGCAAGATCGGCACAAAGACTTCATTGAGGGCAACCCCGAGCACGGCCGGTTCATCCGGTGGCTTGCCGGTGTAGGTGGAGTGGTAGATCGGGTTGCGACGCATGGTGATGCGGTCGACCGTAAAGACGGGGAACCAATCTTGTTCGTTGTAGTAGCCCGTGTGATCACCAAATGGCCCCTCGAGCGCAAGTTCATAGTCCGAGGCGGGTGGCGGATTGGCGCCTGCCGGCACAACGGGTTTGACTGCGCGCGGGTCTGTGCTGGGAAGCAAATGACCTTCAAGCACGATTTCTGCGGTCGCAGGAACGGAGAGCTCGCTGCCAAGCGCTTGTGTCACTTCTGTACGGGCTCCGCGAAGAAGCCCGGCGAACTGATATTCGGAAAGCGAATCGGGTACGGGGGTCACAGCACCGAGAGTCGTGGCAGGGTCTGCGCCCAACGCAACAGCGATTGGGAACGGCTTGCCTGGGTTGGCTAAGGCGTGATCTCTAAAATCTAGTGCGCCGCCGCGGTGCGATAGCCAGCGCATGATGAGCTTGTTACGGCCAATCACCTGCTGTCGGTAGATGCCCAGATTTTGGCGTTTGGCGTTTGGCCCGCGCGTAATAACCAAGCCCCAGGTCAAGAGCGGCGCGACATCGCCAGGCCAACAGGTCTGAATCGGTAGCTTGGCCAGATCGACATCATTGCCTTCCCACACAACCTCTTGGCAAGGTGCGCTCCGCACAGTCTTTGGGCTCATATCCCATAGCGCAGCTTTGAGCATGGATACCTTTGCCAGCGCGGCCTTAAAGCCCTTCGGTGCTTCGGGTTCGCGCAGGCTTGCGAGCAGTTCGCCGATCTCGCGAAGCGCGAGGGTGTTCTCTGCTCCCATCCCTTGTGCGACACGAGTGGGTGTCCCAAATAAGTTCGTCAGGACCGGCATGCTGCCACGCGCGCCGTTGTGCGTCGGCTGTTCAAAAATCAGTGCGGGCCCCTCTGCTTTGAGGACGCGGTCAGAGATTTCGGTCATTTCTAATGACGTCGAAACAGGGATTTGAATGCGCTTGAGGTCTTGATTGCGCTCGAGTTGTGAGATGAAGTCTCTGAGATCTTTGTATTTCAACGTGACTACCCTTTGAGCGTTATAAGCGATGAGGTCGTTTGTGTGTAGGTTAGCCGAGGAAGGTTTTGATGCGGTGTATGGCTTCTTGTAGGCGTTCAATACTCGTTGTGTACGCAAAGCGCATCGTTTGCGCAGCGTGTGCAGGACCAAAATCCAAGCCCGCCACTGCGGCCACGCGTGCACCGTGTAATAACGCAGCCGAAAATGCGCGGCTATCCGAAGCGTGTGCCGAGATGTCAGCATAGACGTAAAAAGCGCCGTCAGGCATGACAGGGACGGTAATGTTTAAAGAGCTCAAGGCGGGCACGAGGTAGTCGCGTCTTTGACGAAATGCTTCACGACGTGTCTCGTACAAGGCGAGTGATTCAGGGTGAAAGCATTCGAGGGCGCCGTGCTGGGCAAGTGTGGGCGCACAGATGGCCAGGCTCGCGGCCATTTTCTCGATTGACGCGACAAGGTGCTGGGGCACGATCATCCAGCCAAGGCGCCAGCCTGTCATATTGAAATACTTCGAGAAACTATTAAGGATGATGATCTCGTCGTCTAAAGCGAGGGCCGACTGTGGTGTGCCGTCGTAGGACAGACTGAGATAAATCTCGTCCATCATCACAAAACCTTCGCGCGCGCGCACTTCTTTAAAAATGCGGCTCAGTTCATCCCGCGCAATAGAGGTGCCTGTCGGGTTACTCGGCGAGGCAATCAACACGCCACGCGTGTGTGGACCCCAGTGGTGGGCGATATCGGCTGCACTGAGTTGAAAGCGGGTGGAGGCGCTCGTGGGTATGAGTGTGGTCGTGCCACCTGCCGCCCCAACAAAGTTGCGGTTGGGTGGGTAGCAAGGATCTGGCATCAGGACTTCATCGCCTGGGTTGACTAAGGCCATCGCGGCGAGCAACAGGGCACCACTCGCACCCGAGGTGACAATCACACGGGCGGGGTCGACGCGCGCGCCGAGCTGGTTCGTGTAAAAATCGGCAATGGCTTCGCGCAGTTCCGGTAAGCCCGCAGGGGGTGAGTAGCCACTTTTGCCGGCACGCGCGGCGCTTTCGAGGCCCGCCACGACCCTCGGTGCGGCTGTAAAGTCTGGTTCACCCACGCCAAGGCTGATAATGTCGATGCCTGAGCGGGTAAGGGCCGAGGCCTCTTTTAAAAGCTCGACCGCGTGAAACGTGACGGTGTCATGCGTGCGTGCTGCGAGTGCTGTCATATCTGATCTCTCCAACCTGGACACGAATTGTAGTGGTTACAAAACCTTCGCGACGTAGTTTCTTAACAGGACGCCGCACGCCGGCAACGCCCTGGGGGATGTTTTGCGCGAGACTGGCGCGCACTTGCCAGGGGCGCGTGCGTTGGGATGATAGCCACGAGACGATGCAGGCTTGGCTTGAGCCTGCTCGCGAGGGCGATCTCACCCATGCCTTTGCCTTGTGTCGTGAGTTTGGTGTGCAGTTTTTGCTCGCAGACTCAGAGGTACGACCGCTCGTTGGTCGTGGCGCACTGTGGGTGTCGTCGCAGGCGCCTTGGGCGAGTGTTGCAGCAGTCGATGCGGAGCAAACAATTTGGCGGGCGGACGCGGGCAGCTTACTGAGTGTGCTCCAAGGAGTCGGTATACAGGCAGTGCGTCAAGCGGACTCCCAGCAAACCGTAGCGCAATGGGTAGCGAGTCGTCGCGGTGGTGGGTGGCCTGCGGGTCAGTGCCATCTCAGCGGCGTCTTGCAGATACAGGCGTTATTGGCTGATGGCACAGCTGAGGTGTTCGGCCCTTTTGGAGCGAGTGCGCAAGCGCCATTGCGAAGCTTAACGACGCAGCGAATGATTCCAAAACTTTTCGAACTCGCCCACAGTGTGCCGCTCGAGACTAGTGCGTCTGCCGAGGGTTGGCCACTGCGTTATCGGCTCGATGCGCTGCGACCGACGGCTCCCCTAGAGCCTAATCTGGCGTGGCTGTTCAATGGTCACGGTGGTGCGTTGGGGTGGGTGCAGACGGTTTGGTTTGTGAGCACCGAGCTGCCGACGCACAACTTTGTCAAAGTCTTGCCGATTGATTTCGCACCGATTGATCGAGCCGTGAAGCAGATACTTGACCCAACTGAGATTTTCGGTTCGATTGCCGACCAAAGCGACTAAAATTAACGCCTCTTATTGAATTCATTGGTGCTCTTCATTATGGAAGAAACGTTTCGCAAAGCCGCGCTCGAATATCACGAGCAAGGCCGCCCCGGCAAAATCTCGATTGCCCCGACAAAGATGCTGTCTAACCAACGGGACTTAGCCTTGGCGTATTCGCCAGGTGTTGCGGCGGCGTGCGAAGAAATCGTTGCGGACCCTGCGAATGCATTTCGCTACACCGCACGTGGAAATTTGGTCGGGGTCATCACCAACGGCACAGCTGTGCTTGGATTAGGCAACATCGGCCCGTTGGCGTCTAAGCCTGTGATGGAGGGCAAGGCCGTTTTGTTTAAGAAGTTCGCTGGCATCGATGTGTTCGATATCGAAATTAACGAGCAAGATCCTCTCAAACTCGTCGAAATTATCGCTGGCCTTGAGCCGACCTTTGGCGGTATCAACTTAGAAGATATCAAGGCGCCCGAGTGCTTTATCGTTGAGCGTAAATTGCGTGAGCGTATGCGCATTCCTGTGTTCCATGATGATCAGCATGGCACGGCGATCTGTGTATCTGCGGCGTTTATCAACGGGTTGAAGGTTGTCGGTAAGGAAATTGATAAAGTAAAAGTGGTGGTGTCCGGTGCAGGCGCTGCGGCGCTAGCATGTCTGGACCTGATGGTTGACCTTGGATTACCGCTTAAAAATATCTGGGTGTCAGACATTGAAGGTGTCGTGTACGAAGGTCGTACCACCTTGATGGATCCTGACAAGCAGCGCTTTGCGCAAAAAACGGATGCACGCAAACTTGCGGATATTATTTCCGAAGCCGACGTGTTTCTTGGTTTGTCAGCGGGTGGCGTGCTCAAGCCTGAGATGGTGAAGGTAATGGCCGCTCGTCCCCTAATTCTGGCGCTCGCCAACCCCGATCCTGAGATCCTTCCCGCTGAGGCGCACGCGGTGCGTGATGACATCGTGATGGCAACAGGACGCTCGGACTATCCTAATCAGGTCAACAACGTCTTGTGCTTCCCGTATATTTTTCGCGGCGCGTTGGATGTGGGTGCCACAACCATCACCCGTGAGATGGAAAAGGCGGCCGTCGTCGCAATTGCCAAGCTTGCCCAAGAAGAACAAAGCGAAGTCGTCGCTGCCGCCTACGGTCACTACGATGTCGCTTTCGGACCGAACTCTTTTATTCCTAAGCCGTTTGATCCACGCTTAATTGTGCGTATCGCTCCGGCGGTGGCAAAAGCGGCGATGGAAGGCGGTGTCGCGACGCGTCCGATTGCTGATCTCGATGCCTACGTCGAGCAACTCGAACAATTCGTATATCGCTCGGGTGCTTTTATGCGACCGTTGTTCTCCGTCGCTAAATCGCGTGTACGTGAAGGCGGACGCGCGCGGATTGTGTTTACGGAAGGCGAGGACGAGCGCGTCTTGCGTGCGGTGCAGGTCATCGTTGACGAAAAGCTGGCGAAGCCAATTCTTGTGGGTCGTCCTTCCGTATTGAAGGATCGTATTTCGAAGTTTGGGTTGCGTTTGCGCCTTGGTGAAGATGTGGAGGTCACTAACCCAGAGTTCGATGAGCGTTTCAATCAATACTGGACGGTGTATTGGGAAAAAATGTGTCGCCATGGCGTGACTAAAGAAATGGCACGCGTCGAAATGCGTCGTCGGCTGACCTTGATCGGCGCGACCATGGTGCGCATGGGCGATGCGGATGGCATGATTTGCGGCACCGTCAGTGGCTATCACGATCATCTTAAGTTCGTAGATGAAATGATAGGTAAGCGCGCAGGCGCGACGACCTACGCTGCGATGAATATCCTGCTGTTGCCTGAGCAGACGCTGGCGCTGGTCGATACGCACATCAACGATGATCCCACGGCAGAACAAATTGCTGAATTCACGATTGCGGCGGCCGATCAAATGCGACGTTTGAATTTAACGCCTAAGGCTGCGTTGCTGTCGCGTTCAAACTTCGGATCGGGGAGTTCGGCGTCGGGTAGCAAAATGCAAAAAGCGCTCGAGATTATCCGGGCTAAAGCTCCGGACCTCGAGGTTGACGGTGAGATGCATGGCGATTGCGCGTTGAGCGAAGCGTTGCGCTTGAGGATCCTGCCCTCGTCCACCTTGAAGGGGGCTGCGAATCTGCTGGTGTGTCCGAATGTGGACTCAGGCAATATTGCCTACAACTTGTTGAAGACAGCCGCGGGAGGCAACGTTGCGGTGGGCCCGTTCTTGTTAGGGGCAAACGCACCCGTACATATTTTGACAACGAGTGCGACCGTTCGCCGTATTGTCAATATGACAGCACTGACCGTGGTCGAGGCGAACGATCCTCGGCACAGCGGCATGCAAGCTAAGCTGTTGTAATAAAAGTAAAAATTAGCATCCCGCGCCCACGAAACTCTCGAATGTTGGTGGGTGCGGGTGCTGTCCTTCATCGATTTTTGTGCTCTTCTGGAAAAGAAAGGGCTTCAGCCACTTCCAAACTGGTCACTGGCGAGTTATTGTCCTAACCTATTCAAGGAGCCATTTGTATGGGAAAGGCGGTTGATCCGGCGTTGCGTCAGCTGTTAAAGCGCGGGGGGGATTTTGATCCTGTGACTGGGCGCGACCTGGTGGCTGAAGCGGCAAAAGAGCATGGCCTGGCATGGTGCGTTGCCGATTGCGATAAGGCCCGTAGCCGCTCCGCGGTGTTCCGAGCCATCGTCAAGGCAGTGGACTATCCTCAGTTTTTTGGCGGTGATTTTGACGGCTTGTTTGATTGCTTGCGAGATACCTTGCAAGATCAAAAAGATGGCGGTTTGGTGCTTGTTCTCGATAAGCTTCATTCGGCTGATCCAGCCATTGTGATGGATGGTCATCAGTTCTTGCAGGTCTTGAACGATACGGTGAGCTACGCTCGTGAAAACAAGTTGGTCTTCATCTATGGCATTCACCATGCCGGTAGGCACGACGACGCCAAGCCTGGTGTTGTTCATAATTGGAGCGACGAGCCCAGTTAGTTCGGCTGCGTGCGTCTTGAAGCACCCTCATCTAGAGTGCTCGCTACCAGCCTAACAGGGCGGTCGTCGCTGCAACGAGCGCGAGCCCAGCGGTTTCACTGCGGAGCACCCGTTGCCCAAAGCGCACGCTGCTCACCTTAGATTGGCGAGTGGTCTGAAGTTCTTCATTGCTCCAGCCACCCTCAGGTCCAATCAGAAAGCTGACGCTTGCGTGCACCGCCGCCTGTTGTTTAAGTAGTGTGGCACTGAGATCGTTTTCGGCAGCAGGATCGCACAGCAGTACCAGGCCCAAATTCTTGATAGTAAGTGCTTGCTCTATATTTTGAGGTGGCAAAATCTGCATTAAACGATTGCGGCCACACTGCTCTGAAGCAGAAATCACAATGCCTTGCCAGTGCAGCAAGCGCTTGTCCAGACGATCGCCCGTGAGCTTGAGTACGCTGCGTTGGGCGGCAATCGGGATGAGGCGCTGCACGCCAAGCTCAACCGCTTTTTCGATGATCCAATCCATTTTGTCGCCGGACGGGAGACCTTGAATGAGTGTGAGCGCACCCCCGAGTTCGGCTTCTCTTTGATTGCGGTCCCCAAGCCTTGCCTGCGCTGTTTTTCCATCAAAATCAAGCACACCGGAGATTTCTCCGCCCTGACCATCAAAGAGCACAATTTCGCATCCAGCGGCTAAGCGGCGCACCCGGATGTGATGCGCAACAGAAGCGGGGAGTGCGAGGGTTTGATTGCCCGAAATTGGGTCTGGGCAGTAAAAACGGGGTGCTGTCATCAGGGCGACTCAGACGGGAGATAGGGGGATGTACGGGTGCTAAACTCTTGTGTTTTGTAACCCATTTTTTGATCCTGCGGCCGCTTGGTCAGGGATACATCGCATGAGCCAATCCAACCAAACCCCTGTCAAACTGGCCGACGCTATCCGCGCTCTGGCGATGGATGCTGTCCAGCAAGCCAATTCTGGGCATCCAGGCGCCCCGATGGGCATGGCCGAAATGGCTCAGGCGCTGTTCACACGCCACTTACAACACAATCCGGCCGACCCTGCTTGGGCAAATCGAGATCGTTTCGTGCTCTCTAATGGCCACGGATCCATGCTGCTTTATGCATTGCTCCACCTGACCGGCTACGACTTGCCCTTAGATGAACTGCGCAAGTTCCGTCAACTGCACTCAAAAACGCCGGGCCACCCGGAAGTCGGTATCACGCCAGGCGTTGAAACGACGACGGGTCCCTTGGGGCAAGGTTTGGCTAACGCCGTGGGCATGGCACTGACTGAGGCCTTGTTGGCTGCGGAATTTAACCGCCCCGAGCACACAATTGTTGACCACCACACCTACGCGTTTGTGGGTGATGGCTGTTTGATGGAAGGCATTTCGCACGAAGTCTGTTCGCTTGCGGGCACTTTGCGCTTGTCTAAGCTCATCGTTCTTTATGACGACAACGGCATTTCGATTGATGGCAAAGTAGAGAACTGGTTTGCCGACGACACCGCCAAGCGCTTTGAAGGCTATGGCTGGAATATCGTGCGGGTCAATAACGGTCATGATGTGGATGCGGTGGATCATGCGCTAAAGCAAGCGCATCAGCTGGGCAAGCAACATGTGCG
>CAMBPA010000005.1 GCA_945869355.1 Bordetella parapertussis | reverse complement strand
TGGCTGAGGCGCGAGACCTCTTTCCATTCTTTCGGGTCTAGTAAAGTAAAAAATGCATCGCCCTCGACCACTGCCTGAACTTCTGTGGCGACGACATGATCGGCATGCGGGAGTGCCTGCTGGTAGATTTGTGCGCCGCCGATAATGTAGGCATCCTCATTAGGTGCCAAACGCCCGAGCGCTTCATCGATGCTTGCAACGAACTCAGCACCCGCAGCGGCCTTGTTCGTGTCGCGACTAATGACGATATTGCGACGGCCGGGCAGGGGACGACCCAAGGAGTCCCATGTTTTGCGTCCCATGATGATGGGGTGACCGAGCGTGGTGCGCTTAAAGTGGGCGAGGTCGCCTGCGAGCTTCCATGGCAGCGTGTTGTCACGGCCGATCGTGCGGTTCTGCGCGTAGGCGACAATCAGGCTTAGGGACATAGCTTGCTCAGTCTCAACGTATTACACCGCTACCGGGGCTTTGATATGCGGATGATGGTTGTAGTTTTCGATGACAAAGTCTTCGTAGCGATAATCGAATAGTGAGCCCGGTTTACGTTGAATGACGAGCTGCGGGTAAGGGTGGGGTTCGCGTGAAAGCTGCAGCTCGACTTGATCAAAATGGTTACTGTATATATGACAGTCACCGCCCGTCCACACAAAATCACCGACTTCAAGCCCGCACTGTTGCGCCACCATGTGCGTCAGAAGCGCGTAGCTCGCGATATTGAAGGGCACACCAAGAAAAATATCAGCACTACGCTGGTACAGCTGGCACGAGAGTTTTCCGTCAGCCACGTAAAACTGAAAAAACGCATGACAGGGCGGTAAGGCCATGTTCTTAATTTCACCGACATTCCATGCCGACACGATTAGGCGGCGTGAGTGAGGCGTTTTTTTGATTTGATCCAGCACCTGAGTAATTTGATCAATATGCTGGCCGTCTGGTGTGGGCCAAGAACGCCACTGCACACCGTAGACGGGCCCTAGGTCACCGGTCGGGCTGGCCCATTCGTCCCAGATTGTGCAGCCGTTTTCTTGTAGCCACCGCACATTGGAATCGCCTCTTAAGAACCACAACAACTCCACAAAGATGCTGCGCGTGTGCAGTTTCTTTGTGGTGACCATAGGGAAGCCCTTGGACAGATCGAAGCGCATTTGATAGCCAAAGACCGAGCGCGTGCCGGTACCTGTGCGGTCCGTCTTGTTAACGCCCGTGGTGTACACGTGGCGCATAAAGGTTTCGTACTGGTTTATCATCTTGGTTGGGTGTTGCGTTAAGCGGTTGGCTGCGCAGCGGCGCCTGTTTGAACGATTTCGGCTGACCAAGTAATGGCTGCGGTGTGCGCCAGCATGGCTGAGGCCGAACAATATTTTTCGTGGGACAAGGCAATCGCGCGCTCCACCGCTGCGCGCGGGAGATTGTCGCCGGCGACCGTAAATACAAAATGGATCTTGGTGAAAACCTTTGGGTCGACGTCGGCGCGCTCGGCTTGCAGCTTGACTGAGCAACCTGTGATGACGTGACGCCCGCGTTTTAGAATCAGCACGACATCGTAGGCCGTACAGCCGCCAGTTCCCGCAAGCAGCAGTTCCATCGGGCGAGGGGCTAGGTTGTGACCGCCACCCTCTGGTGCGCCGTCCATGGCTGCAATGTGCCCAGTCCCTGTTTTTGCGACGAACAGCATGCCTTGCGGCCCGCCCCAGTCAATGTTGACTTCCATATCTGATCCTTAGCGTTGAAGCAAGAATGATAATCCTTTCAGGCCTAGAAAGGATCGAGTTTTCGGCCCAACAGGACGAGCTAAAATAGCGATAAATCGATTGTGGAGTGAGTCATGCAGGATTCTTTGCCAAAATTGGCGTCGGGCTTTGTGCGTCGCCATGGCATGTTTGATGCGTTGATCGCAGAGGCTGACATGGCCTTGCAGGTGCTTTCGGGGGCCGTCCGGTCTAAGCGCCCGAATCCGGCTGCTATGTTGGCACCCGAACCTCAAGAGCTGGATATGGCACAAAAGAGGCATGTCGCGGGGCTGATGCGTGTGAATCACGTCGGCGAAATCTGTGCGCAGGCGCTTTATCGGGGTCAGTCCGTTGCTTGCAAGGATCCTGCTTGTACCCAGGTTCTGCTCGAGGCGGCTGCAGAAGAGGTGGACCACTTGGCCTGGTGTGGACAGCGCTTATCCGAGCTTGATGCGCGTCCAAGCGTCTTAAACCCCATCTGGTATCTCGGGTCCTTTGTCCTCGGTTCCCTGGCAGGTCGCTCGGGCGTGCCCCATAATCTTGGGTTCATGGCGGAAACAGAGCGGCAGGTCGAGGCGCACTTGGATAGTCACCTCGAGCGCTTGCCCGCGCAAGACAGTCGTTCTCGCGCCATCGTGCTTCAAATAAAAAATGATGAGACCAAACATCGGGAAACAGCGGAAAACCATGGGGCATTGCCGCTACCGGCACCGGTAAAAGGGGTCATGCAGGCCATTTCACGCCTGATGACAACGACGGCCTATCGCGTCTAGGCGGCGTATATTTGCCTTTTATAAATGTTGTTGCGATGCACAAAAACAACGAATTCCCAATTTTTTCATAGCGAAAATCAAATATTCTTGCAACGCACAAAAAAATAGCCTACCATTCATCTATGGAAGTTAAGTAACAAGTTGGTTAATCGCTCGTCGCTGGAAGCGACCTGAAGGTTAAAGCAACTGAGGCGTACCAAATGTGTCCCCTCCTTAACTTGTCATGGTTGTCTCCTCCACCCTCCTCTATAGGTGGATTTAGCCCAAGACTGCAAAGTCTTGGGCTTTTTTTTATATCGACCTACTCTCCCGTATCATCTTGGTTTGAGCGGGTTACCGATAGACAGCGATTGCGCATCTCACTGAGGTGCCTTTTTGCCGGAGAATATTTTGCACATTCAGGATGTCAAACTTGCGATTGTGGGGCTCGGTTACGTTGGCTTACCCCTAGCGGTTGAGTTCGGTAAGCAACGCAGTGTCGTGGGCTTTGATATCAATACAGCACGCGTTGACGCGCTCAAGAATGGACATGATCACACGCTAGAGGTGGATGCTGTCGAGCTCGCCGCTGCGAAACATTTGCGATATACCGACCAGCGCGCGGATCTCGCGCAGGCGAATGTCTTTATCGTGACGGTACCCACGCCCATTGATGAGTACAAGCAGCCTGATCTGGCGCCTCTGGTTAAAGCCAGTGAAACAATCGCTCAGGTGCTCAAAGCCGGCGATATCGTCATTTATGAGTCTACTGTCTATCCGGGCGCGACTGAAGAGGTTTGCGTGCCTGTGCTCGAGCGCGTGTCTGGCTTGCGCTATAACATCGATTTTTTTGCAGGGTACAGCCCAGAACGAATCAATCCTGGCGATAAAGAGCATCGTGTCAGTACGATTAAAAAAGTCACGTCAGGGTCGACACCCGAGGTGGCTGGTTTAGTTGATGCGCTATACCGCCAGATCGTCGTGGCGGGCACGCATTTGGCGCCGAGCATACGCGTAGCGGAAGCAGCCAAGGTCATTGAGAATACGCAGCGCGATGTCAATATCGCGTTGATCAATGAATTAGCGCTGATTTTTAACAAACTCGGCATCGACACCGAGGCGGTGCTGCAAGCCGCGGGAACGAAATGGAATTTTCTTCCGTTTAGGCCAGGTCTGGTGGGAGGGCATTGCATTGGCGTCGACCCGTATTACTTGACACACAAAGCGCAATCTATTGGTTATCACCCAGAGATCATTCTGGCAGGCCGGCGAATCAATGACAGCATGGGTGGCTATGTGGTGTCGCAGCTCGTCAAGGCGATGACGCGTGAACGTATTTACGTAGAGGGCGCGCGCGTGTTGGTGATGGGGCTGGCGTTTAAGGAAAACTGCCCGGACTTACGCAATACGCGCGTGATCGACATCATCAAAGAGCTTGGTGAGTACAACGTGAATGTGGATGTGTATGATCCTTGGGTCGATCCCAAAGAGGCTGTGCACGAGTATGACATCCATCCTGTGCAGACTCTTGAAACTGGACGGTACGACGCAGTGATTATGGCGGTCGCTCATCGGCAGTTTGCTGAATTCGGTATCGAGGCGATTCGCGCGTTAGGGAAACCCAAGCACATTCTGTACGACTTGAAATATATATTCACCGCCGAGCAGTCGGACCTACGTCTATAACGTCACACCTTAAGCGCATCAATATCTGACATGACTACCAGTCGCTATCATGAAGTTCAGGCTTCGCTGCGCGCCAAGCCAAGGAAATGGCTTGTGACGGGGTGTGCCGGCTTCATCGGATCTAATCTGGTGGAGACCTTGCTCGCGCTCGATCAGCGGGTAGTGGGGCTCGATAATTTTGCAACGGGATATCGGCATAACCTAGACGAGATTCAGGCATCTATATCGGGGGCGCAGTGGTCGCGGTTCGTTTTTCACGAAGGGGATATTCGTGATCCCGCAATGTGTGCCCATGCGGTGTCGGGCGCAGATTATGTGCTGCATCAAGCCGCGCTGGGCTCTGTACCGAGATCACTGAAAGATCCCGCGACGACGAACGATGTGAATATTTCAGGCTACCTCAATCTGTTGATCGCCGCTCGCGATGCGGCGGTGTCGGCGTTTGTGTACGCAGCCTCAAGCTCAACCTATGGGGATCATCCAGGTTTGCCTAAAGTTGAAGATCGAATTGGTAAGCCCCTATCCCCGTATGCGGTGACGAAGTATGTCAACGAGTTGTATGCCGACGTATTCGCGCGGTCGTATGGTTTTGCGAGTGTAGGGCTGCGTTACTTCAATGTGTTTGGCAAGCGGCAAGATCCCGAAGGCGCTTACGCGGCGGTGATACCGAAGTGGATTGCAGCAATGATTCGCGGTGACAATGTGCTCGTCAACGGAGACGGTGACACCAGTCGTGATTTTTGTTTTGTTGAGAATGCGGTGCAGGCCAATATTCTTGCTGCGGTTGCCGCACCCGAGGGCAGGAATCAGGTCTATAACGTGGCAGTCAATGCACGCACTAGTCTGAATGAGCTGTTTAATTTATTGACGCATGCTTTGGCCCGACAAGGCGTGCAATACGATAAAGATGCTGTGTACCAAGACTTTAGGGCGGGCGATGTGCGGCATTCGCAGGCTGACATCAGCAAGGCCCGCACGCTCTTAGGTTATGCCCCCACGCATACGATCGCACAGGGCCTGGAAGTCGCGATGCCCTGGTACGTCAAGTTCTTGGGTTAGTAAGGACGCAGTGCTTCACTACACCGCGCGTTAACCACTGGCGAGCTTGCGCACCCAGTGCGCAGTAGATGGATCGTAAGGGCTGACGGCCGGGTCGCTGCCCAGCGCATCGAGCCGTCTTTCAATGTCGCCGGCTAAGCGTTTGCCAAACTCTACGCCCCATTGATCAAAGGGGTTAATCCCCCACAGCACGCCTTCGGTAAAAACTTTGTGTTCATACAGCGCAAGCAAAGCGCCAAGCTGCTTGGCGTCTAGCTGTGGCAGGACAATAAGTGTAGAAGGCCGACCACCTGGATGCACCCGATGTTTGGCTAACAGTGCTGCGGCTTGCGGATCTTTTTCTTTAACTGACACAGCAGCAAGTGCTTGCTCAAAGGATTTCCCTTCGAGGAGAGCTGCCCGTTGCGCTAAGCAGTTTGCGATCAGCAGCCGGTGATGACGCGTATGCCGATGATCTGGCTTTGCGCAAAGAATAAAGTCGACCGGCGCGCCTTTACCATCCTGATGCAGCCATTGGAAAAAAGTATGCTGACTATCAGTGCCAGGCATTCCCCACACTGCTGGGCTGCTTGCGACATCTAAAGTCGTGCCGTCGCGTTGCGTTGATTTGCCGAGGGATTCCATCTCGAGCTGTTGCAGCCACGGCACTAAGTGTCGCAGGCGTGCGTCGTAGGGACATAACGCAAATGAGGCATAGCCTAAGACACTGCAGTTCGCAACGGCGCTTAGCGCCATCTGCACGGATGCATTGTGTTCTAGTGGCGCGTTTAAGAAGTGATCGTCCATCGCCGCAGCACCCGCGCGCAAGTCATTGAGCGTGTCCATGCCTAGACCGAGTGCGATAGGCAAGCCAATAGAGGACCAAATCGAATATCGTCCTCCAACCCAATCCCAGAACTCAAAGATGTGCTCATCACGAATACCGAATTCGCGTGCGGCTTGCACATTCGCTGTGACCGCAACAAAGTGATCAAGCGGTTGTTGGATTCCGCTAGCACGGAACCAATCGATTGCGCAGGCCGCATTAGCGAGAGATTCAATGGTCGTGAAGGACTTGGACGAAATAATGATGAGCGTGTCAGATGGATCGAGCCCGTCTAGTGCAGCGGTGATTGCATGCGCGTCGACGTTTGACGCGAAGCGAATCGTACGTCTGCCTGCGTGTCCGGCCAGCGACTCCACCGCGAGGCGGGGCCCCCAGTCGCTTCCACCGATGCCTAGGTGCACGACATTTCGGTACAGATTTTGTGCATTGACCCGTTCGACAAAACCAGCGAGCTTGGCTTGCTCGGCCTGCACCGCTTGCGCCACACTTGCAGGAGGTGTTGGGGCCCGTAATGCCGTGTGCCAAGCCGCACGATTTTCTGTCCAGTTAATGGGGGCTCCGCTAAACAAATCCTTGCGTGCTTGTTCAAAGCCTTGTTGCTTGAGCAGCGCCTGACCGGCTTTAGCCAGCGCGGGGCTATGCCGCTGTGTGCTGAGGTCGACCTCGAGTTCGGCTGCGCGAATGATGCGCAGCGCGTCGGGCTTGGTCGGACTGGTGGATACCGCTTGCGAAAACGATTTCCAGGCGGTGGTTTGCGATAGAGCGCTCATAGGGGTGGGCTTAAAGTCACAATGGAGGGGCGATGATCAGAAGGGCAGCTTGACGTGCGGCGCGAGCGCAAGCAGCTGCTTGCGGAAGGTCTCTTGGATATGGGCAAGCGCCTCAGTCGTGTCGCCCTCAAAACGGAGCACCACGACCGGCGTTGTGTTGGAGGCACGTGCCAAACCGAAACCATCTGGATAGTCGGCGCGCAGTCCATCAATTTTTACGATTTCACTTGCGCCTTCAAACACGCCTTCATTTTGCAGACGCTTGATGAGTGCGTGAGGCTCGCCCTCGCGCATCTCGAGTTTCAGTTCTGGTGTTGAAACGCCTTGAGGTAAGGCCTCAAGGACGGCAGAGGGGTCGGCCGAGCGCGAGAGGATCTCAAGCAAGCGTGCGCCAGTGTAGAGCCCGTCATCGAAGCCAAACCAGCGCTCTTTAAAAAATACATGACCGCTCATTTCGCCGGCCAGCGGTGCGCCGGTTTCGGCGAGTTTTGCTTTGATGAGTGAATGTCCGGTTTGCCACATCAAGGGCTTGCCGCCCGCAGCGCGGATTTGCACGGCGACATGCCGGCTGCACTTCACGTCGTAAATGATCGTCTCGCCAGGGCAGCGCTCAAGTACATCGCGGGCATACAAGATGAGCTGACGATCGGGCCAGATAATTTGTCCGGATTTTGTCACCACACCTAGTCGATCGCCATCTCCGTCAAACGCCAGGCCGATTTCACAATCGGTTGTTTTGACGCAGTCAATGAGATCTTCAAGATTATGCGGCTCTGCGGGATCCGGATGGTGATTGGGAAATGTGCCATCCACTTCGCAAAAAAGCTCAGTGACTTCGCAACCTAACCCTCGAAAAAGTTTCGGCGCTACCGCGCCGGCGACACCATTGCCGGAGTCGATCGCGATTTTCATAGGACGTGTGAGCTTGATATCGCCGAGCACCCTCGCCAAGTAGGGGGTGAGGATATCGACACTCGTCGCCTTGCCGGGTGTAGCGGCATGCTTAGGGCTGGCAGCGACTTCGTCGCGTAGTGCTAGGATAGCGTCGCCGTGCAGCGTGCTACCACCCATCATCATTTTGAAGCCGTTGTACTCGGGAGGGTTATGGCTGCCTGTGACGGCAACGCCTGAGCCAGTTTTTAGTGTGTAAGCGGCGAAATAGACGAGGGGTGTGGGCACTTGACCCACGTCGATGGTGTCAATGCCACCCTGACGCATGCCTTCTTGCAGCGCGCCAGCTAGTTCGGGGCTGCTTAAGCGCCCATCGCGCCCCACGACCATTGTGGTCACGCCCGCAGCATGGGCGCGTGCGGCCAGACCGCGCCCGAGCTCCCGCGCGAAGTCGGGATTCAGTGCGGTCGGGACAACACCGCGAATATCGTAGGCTTTAAAGCTGGAGTAGGGAAATGGATGTGATGCAGACACGAGTACGGCTCCGGGTTCGGTGGGTACGCCAGAATGAGGGCAGGCCCAAGGCGGAAAATCAATCCCGTATTATCGCCCATTTGACTAGCGACGAGCGGGATGGGGGCCCCTTAATTGGTGACGGTTGCCTGCGAACTACCCTACAATTTGTTAAATATTTGCTAGAAGATTGCCCGTCGGGTGCAACGTTAAAAAGAGAATGGAATGAGCGTACTGAAACAGCTGCAAGACATCATTGGCGCCGAGCAAGTGTTGACAGGCGAGGCGATGACTCCCTATCTTGTGGACTGGCGGGGGCGCTACCGCGGTCAAGCGCTGGCTGTTCTGCGACCCGCCTCGACCCAGGAAGTGGCCGCCGTTGTCAAAGTGTGTGTGTCGACCAAAACCCCAATTGTTCCCTCTGGCGGTAATACCAGTATGTGCGGCGGCGCCACGCCTGACGAGAGCGGACACGCGGTGGTGATTTGTCTGGCGCGCTTGAACAAAGTGCGATCGATTGACACCGACAACGATACGATGACGGTCGAAGCTGGATGCATCTTGCAGTCCGTCCAAGAGGCGGCTCGGGGGGCCGACAGATTGTTTCCCCTGAGTTTGGCGGCCGAGGGTAGTTGCACGATTGGCGGTAATTTAGCGACGAACGCGGGTGGCACGCAGGTGCTTCGCTACGGTAATACGCGTGATCTCGCCCTAGGCTTGGAAGTCGTGACGGCCGAGGGGGAGATTTGGAACGGCTTACGTGGTTTGCGTAAGGACAACACGGGCTACGATTTGCGGGACCTATTCATCGGGAGCGAAGGCACACTTGGCATCATCACGGCAGCTACGCTGAAGTTATATCCAGTGCCCGTTGCCCAGCGCACGGCGATGTTGGCCTTAAACACTTTAGAAGATGCGATCACCGTACTGTCGCGCGCTCGCGCGGGCTTCGGCGCCTCCTTGACGGGTTTTGAAGTGATGATGGGGCCAGTGCTACAGGCGGTGGTAAAACTATTCCCACAGCAACGCCTACCGTTTGAGGGTTCGTCTGCGCAATCCCCCTGGTTTGCTTTGCTGGAACTTTCGGACAGCGAAAGCGCCGAGCATGCGCAGGCGCGCTTTGAAGCGGTTCTGGGCGCAGCGATTGAGGATGGGCTGGTCACTGACGCAGCGATTGCTGAGAACATCGCACAGAGCAAGGCCATGTGGCATCTGCGTGAGAGCATTCCTTTGGCGGAGGCCGAGTTAGGCAAAAGCATCAAGCATGATGTGTCGATCCCGATTTCTTTAATCGGGACGTTCGTCAACGTGACCAACGCGGCGTTACAGCAGCGCTTTCCGGGGATTCAGCATATCGTGTTCGGGCACCTCGGCGATGGCAACTTACACTACAACGTCGCGCGGGCGCCGAATCAAACAGAACAAGAACTCTTGGCATCCCAATACGATGTCTATCAGTTGGTGCATGACAGCGTGCATGCGCACGCGGGCTCGATCAGCGCTGAGCACGGAGTGGGGCAACTCAAACGTGACGAACTGACTCGGTATAAAAGCGCACTAGAGCTTAAGCTGATGAAGCAGATCAAAACAGCGCTTGACCCTCATGGACTGATGAACCCGGGCAAAGTTTTGCAGGCCTGAGCGCTCGTTGGGGTGAGCCTCAGCGTTTCTGGCAGTTTGGGCAGTAATAGGTGGCTCGCTGCCCTTGCACGATGCGTTTAATCGGACGAGAGCATGCTTTGCAAGGCTTGCCATCTTGTTCATAGACGGCCGCATACATCGTGAAGTAGGCGCCCGCCTCACCCGTGGCATTGACGTAGTCTCGCAAGGTGCTGCCGCCGGACTCAAGTGCATCTTTCAGCGTGTTGCGTAAGCTCTCGACGAGCCGCGCGCAGCGCTCAAGCGACAGCCGTGCGGCAGGAGTAGCCGGGTGGATTTTGGCGCGAAATAGGCACTCTGAGGCATAAATATTTCCAGCGCCCACGACGACATCGCCCGCCAATAAAGCTTGTTTGATGGCCATTTGGCGGCCCCTGAAGCCTTTGCGCAAGTGCTCCGCGTCGAACGCTACATCAAAAGGCTCGATACCGAGCTTTTGTAGCAAGGGGTGCTGCTCGGCGGGACCGTCTTCGGCTGGATGCCAAAGCACAGCACCAAAGCGTCTGGGATCGTGTAGTCGCAGCGTAAGGTGCTCAAAATGCCATTCAACATGATCGTGTTTACGTAGTATTTCGCCCGTTTGGACGCTGCGTAACGAGCCGGACATCCCCAAATGAATGAGTTGAGTGCCCCGATCGAACTCCAACAACAAGTATTTCCCTCGGCGGCGGCAGGCCTTCACCCGTTGCCCCCTCACCCATTCTGGTAGTCCGGACGGGATGGGCCAGCGCATGCGAGAGTCATGTACCACCATGCGTTGGAGCACCCGCCCTGTTGCAACGACGTCAATTCCTTTGCGAGTTGTCTCAACTTCTGGCAGTTCTGGCATGGGTGAGTGCTAACATCTTGTCAATGAGTTCGTTGATTGTGCCACCAACTAGGCGTTTCGCGTGAAGTCGTCGTTTAAATTTCGTTTTTCTCATTGGCTTGCCACAGTGCCCGTGGCGGTCTCGATGTCGCTTTTTGTAGCGCACGCGTGGGCGCAGTTGGGCCAAAGTAAAGAGACCTCTCAACATACACCACTCGAGGTGCGGCCGCGCGTGTCTGAGTCCGCAGAGATTCACTTGCGCGCCGGGCAGCTGCCTGAAGTCACACTCACATCCTCGCTCATTTATCGAATCTTGGCTGCGGAGATCGCGGCTCAACGCGGCTCGTTTCTCTCCGCTGGTAAAACGATGCTTGATCTGGCGCGTGAGGTGGGTGACTATCGCTTAGCACGCAGAGCGCTTGAGTTTTATCTCGGGGGCGGTAACTTGCCGGGCGCGCTGGATTCTGCTCGCACCTGGTTGAGGATTACTCCGGATGATGCGGAGGCAGCCACGACCGAAATGGCGCTAGCGGCTGCGTCAGGACAGACTAGCGGTCTGGCCACGGCGTTGCGCAAGCAAATTGATGCCGCTAAAGACAAGAACGCCGGCATTGCACAAGCGGTACATGTCTTGAGTCGCATGCCTGACAAGCGTAATGCGCTAAGCATTCTATCGACGGCAATTGCTGAAAGCACGGCTAGCAACACGCTGGCCGCACACTTGGCGCTCGCCGATATGGCCACTGCCGCTGCGGATCGTGAGCGTGCGCTTCAAGAGGCGCGTCGTGCACTTGGCGTGGCGCCACGTTCTGAAGATGCAGCGATGCGCGTCTTTGAGTACGGCTTAGGCGTGGACCCCGCGGCAGCGCTACGTGATGCGACAGGTTTTGCCGCTGCGCATCCCCAGGCGCGTCGTTTGCGCTTAATGATGGTGAGCCACATGACGGATTTGCGGCAGTACGACGCCGCGATGAATGAATTGCAGTCGATGGCGAAACGGGCGCCGGAAGATTTTGATTTGTTGTTTATTCAATCCCAGGTTGCCTATCGTGCCAAGAACTTGGATCAGGCGCGCGCTTTTCTTGAGCAATTCATCAATGTGCAGACGCAGCGTCAACGTGGGTCGGCAGCCGGTGCGACCGACGCGCCCTCTGCACTGGCCGAAGCCTATCAGCTCTTTGCTCAGATAGCGGACGAGCAAGGCAAGCTTGACGAAGCGGTGAGCCTACTCGCGAAAATCGAAGATCCCTCGACGCGTTACTCGGCCCGGATTAAGCAGGCGATGATTCGTGCGCGCCAAAATCGTGTGGATGAAGCGATAGCACTGATCGATTCTGGCAGCCCGCAGAGCGATGATGAGAGGATTCTCGGTTTTTCCGCTGGGGCACAGATTTTGCGTGACGCTGATCGGCTAGGTGATGCGATTAAGCGCTTGAATGCCGCAGATAAGGCGTTGCCCGAAACGGTAGAGATTAAATACGAGCTTGCGATGCTTTATGAACGCGACAATAAAATGCGCGATGCGGAGCGACTTCTGCGTGAGGTCATCGCGATTGATCCCGGACACGCGCATGCGCACAATGCGTTGGGTTATTCACTAGCGGATCGAAATCAACGTTTGCCAGAGGCGCTCGAACTTATTACGCGGGCGCTGTCGCTCGCGCCGAAGGACCCGTTCATTCTTGATAGTATGGGCTGGGTGAAGTTTCGTATGGGTGATAACCAAGCAGCGCTTGAATATCTTGAACAAGCCTACGCCAAGCGCCCTGAGGCCGATATTGCCGCCCATCTTGCTGAGGTTCTCTGGCGTCTTGGACGTCGCGAGGAGGCTCAAAAATATCTCAAAGAGGGTGTGCAACGCGAGCCTAAAAATCAAACCTTAATCGACACGGCCAAGCGTCTTGGGGTTCGCCTTTGAAGGCCATGCGTTTGTGGGCTTGTGCGAGAGTTGTGTGTGGGTTGGCCTTGCTTGCGCTTGCTGGTTGTACGACACAGCAAAGCGTGCCGCCCTTACAAATCCCTGAGGCGTTTGCACGGGTAGGGCGCTTTGCTGTGCGGGTGGAGGAGCCTCTTGCGCCTGCACAAGCGGTGCAGGGCGGCTTTACCTGGCGCGATGCGCAAGGTCGGCTTGAGCTAGACCTGACAAATCCCTTTGGAAATATTTTGGCCCGCATCGAGGTGACGGGTAAAAGTGCGATCCTCACACAAAGTAATGGCGGCAAGTTAGAGGCCGCTACGCCCGAAGAGCTTGTGAAAATCGCTGTTGGTGAGGCGATCCCCGTCCAGGGCTTGCGGACTTGGTTGCGCAGCCAAACGGTGGCTGAGCCCGCGATGGTGCGTGTGAGTCGTGACGATCAGAGGCGGGTCACGGGTTTTGAGCAGGCAGGCTGGAGAGTCGAACTGTCGCGGTTTGATGGCATGGGCCCGAGGTTGTTGATTTTGTCGCGACAGGATGGCTCAAAAAAAATTGTGATCCGTTTGGTGATTGACGGCACGTGAACTGCTGTGAAGGCCTGACCGACTATGCTGTATGACCTTGCCGCGCCCGCTAAGCTGAATCTTTTTCTGCATGTTATTGGCCGTCGCCCAGACGGCTACCACCTGCTGCAAACTGTGTTTCGGTTGATCGATTTGTGTGATCTGCTGGATATTGATACACGTAGCGATGGGCAAATTGTTCGCGAAACCGATATGGCGGGGGTTGCCCACGACGATGATCTAGTAGTTCGGGCAGCGAAAGCCTTGCAACAGCACACGGGCACCAAGCTTGGCGCGCAGATGCGTGTGCGTAAGCGCATTCCTTCAGGCGCCGGTCTTGGGGGCGGGTCCAGTGATGCCGCCACCGTGCTGATCGCCTTGAATC
>CAMBPA010000004.1 GCA_945869355.1 Bordetella parapertussis | reverse complement strand
CAAGATGGCGTAGGCAAATGCGGCTAAAGAGTGAAATACAATAGCGTAAGACATGTGTCTAGTGTAAAGCGAAACCGCCACCATGCTTGAAAACCTTACCCAGAGCCTATCCCGTGTCGTCAAAACGATTCGAGGTGAAGCGCGCCTAACCGAAGCGAACACCCAGGAGATGCTCCGAGAGGTGAGGTTAGCGCTGCTCGAGGCTGACGTTTCGCTACCAGTAGTGAGGGATTTTGTAGCCAAGGTCAAGGAAAAAGCGCTGGGCGAGGAAGTTGTAGGCAGTCTGTCACCTGGGCAGGCGTTGGTTGGCGTGGTGCACCAAGAGCTCACAGCCTTAATGGGCGGTGACTTAGGTCTTGAGGCAAGTGAACTGTCCTTGGCGATGCAGCCCCCAGCTGTGATTTTGATGGCGGGCTTACAAGGTGCGGGTAAAACCACTACGACCGGAAAATTGGCGCGTTGGCTCGCTGCGGGCGACCATGTTCAGCATGGGCGCAAGACGGGCAAGAAAAAAGTTGCTGTCGTTAGTGCGGACGTATACCGCCCTGCAGCGATTGAGCAATTAAAAACCGTTGCAGCCCAAGTTGGAGTGGAGTGGATTGCTTCGGATGCCTCGCAAAAGCCTGAAGATATTGCCCGAACCGCACTCGATTACGCGAAACGTCATTATTTTGATGTCTTGATTGTAGATACGGCAGGTCGTCTGGGTATTGACGAGGCGATGATGCAAGAGATCAAGGCGCTGCACAGCGTTTTGAATCCGATTGAGACCCTGTTTGTTGTCGATGCGATGCAAGGTCAAGACGCTGTGAACACGGCGCGCGCGTTTGGCGAGGCCTTGCCTCTCACGGGCGTTGTGCTAACCAAATTAGATGGTGATGCGCGCGGCGGTGCGGCTTTGTCGGTCAGGCACATCACAGGCAAGCCTCTAAAGTTTGTTGGCGTGTCTGAAAAGCTTGATGGACTTGAGCCTTTCCACCCAGAGCGCATGGCGCAGCGTGTATTGGGGATGGGCGATATCGTTTCGCTGGTCGAGCAGGCGCAGAAGAATATCGACATGGCCGATGCTCAAAAGCTTGCGGCCAAAATGAAGTCCGGCGATAAGTTTGACCTCAATGATTTTCGTGATCAGCTGGCGCAGGTCAAAAAAATGGGTGATATGGGCTCGTTGCTAGAAAAACTTCCTGCTCAGTTTGCGCAGGCGGCAGGCCAATTACAAAATGGGCAGGCTGATAAACAGCTGCGTCGTACAGAAGGTATTTTGAATGCGATGACTCCCCAGGAGCGTGCGAAACCTGAGCTCCTCAAAGCCTCACGTAAACGCCGTATTGCGACGGGGGCGGGAGTCCCTGTGCAGGAAGTCAATCGCATGCTCAATCAGTTTGAGCAGATGCAGGGCATGATGAAGCAAATGAAAAAAGGCGGCATGGCTAAGATGATGCGCGCCATGGGTGGCATGAAAAATCTAGGCAAGCTCGGCGGCTTTGGAAGATAGTCAAGGCGCCCTAAAAGCGTGTGTTAGCGTTTATTGAAGATCAGATCCCATACGCCGTGCCCCAAGCGCAGGCCACGGTTTTCAAACTTTGTCATGGGCCGAAAATCTGGGCGGGGGGCAAAGTTTTCAGCGGTATTGATCAGGCTTGCTTCCCCAGAAAGTACCTCGAGCATTTGTTGGGCGTAATGTTCCCAATCTGTTGCGCAATGCAAGTAAGCGCCGCAAGCCATTCTGCTCGATAACAACTCAATGAGCGGCGCCTGTATCAAGCGTCTTTTGTGGTGACGTTTTTTGGGCCAAGGGTCTGGGAAATAAATATGTACGCCCGCCAAAGAGTTTGGTGCAACCATATCGCGCAGGACTTCAACGGCATCGTGCTGAATGATTCGAATGTTTTCAAGCGCTGAGGTTTCAATTCGTTTTAACAGAGCACCGACGCCTGCATTAAAAACCTCAACTCCTAAAAAATTGTCCTGCGGGCGTGCCAAAGCGATTTGCTCAGTCGTTTCGCCCATGCCGAAGCCAATTTCCAGGATTGTCGGTGTCGACCGTCCAAAGGCCGCACTGAGATCGAGCACTTCAGCGTGGTAAGGCAAGGACCACTTGTCTAAGTAAGCGTCGAGGGCTTGTTGTTGGCCTTGTGTCATGTGGCTGCGACGATTGACGAAGCTGCGAATATGTTGCGGGTGCATCAGCCACCTCCAACGGCGACAACAATCTCTAGCCGATCGGCCGCGACAAGCAGAACCGTTGTGTAGGTGCTTTTTGGCACAATTTCGCCATTGCGCTCAACCGCGATCCGCTTGCCTGTGAAGCCGAGTTGATCAATCAGTGTGGCAAGAGATATTGAATCCGGCAGCGTTTTGGGCTGTCCGTTGAGTAGGATTTCCATGGCAGACATTGTAGTGCGTGTCGCCATCATCTTGTGGACCGAGAGGCATCTCGTATAATGATTCTCGGCAGGCGGCAGAGCGGGTGTAGTTCAATGGCAGAACGGCGGCTTCCCAAGCCTCAAGCGTGGGTTCGATTCCCATCACCCGCTCCAGTATCGGACCAAGCGCCAGGCGTCTACCACTTTAGGTTGGCTGTATTAAAGGTGAACTGGCTTGAGCCTTCTTGAAAAAATTCGATTTCAACGATTAGGCGGCGAGAGTTACGAAGCTCTGCCAAAAAGGGTGCTTCATCTTCTACAAAAATGGTGTCCATGCTGCCACTAGAGGAACCCGTTGCAGCGATGGTGAGGACCTTACCATCGTCGAAGCGGGCAAAGAATTTGCACCCACCGCTGCATTTGAACTGGCCCTTGCTAATGGTGAATAGAATATTTAAGCCGTCCTGGGAGCGCTCACGAACTGTTAAGTCAAGCGTCGAGCCGCCCGCGTAAGGGGCACCAAAGTTGACCTTGTTGGTGCTAGTGGCCTCGGCACAGCGGGTTGAAGTGCCACGCATTTGATCGGTGCGTGTGCGGTATTCCCAAGCCTGTGCTTGGTATGAGGCGAGGGTTAAAACAGTGATTGCGATTATGTGTAGAAACTTCATCATCCTCTCCTTGGGAATAAAATAAATAAAAATCCTTACCAATTTAATATATTTTCGACACTCTAGCATTTCTTTCTATAAGTCTTATGACTCAAATTATTAATATCGCGGCCTATAAATTCGTGGGTCTTGCAGACTTAGAACAACGCAAAGCCGAGATGATGGCTCAGGCGCAAGCGTTGGCACTCAAAGGGACCATTTTATTGACGCCTGAAGGCATCAATTTATTTTTAGCGGGATCGCGTTCGGCGACTGAGGTTTTTTTAGCGTGGCTGCGACAAGACAACACCTTCGCGGATCTAGAGGCGAAGTACAGCATTTCTGAAGGCGTGCCCTTTAAGAAACTCCTAGTCAAAATTAAAGAGGAGATTATTCGGATGAATCATCCGACCATCCGCCCGGAATCTGGGCGAGCCCCTGCCGTTGACGCGCATACCGCCGCGCGCTGGATTGCCGAAGGTAAAGACGACACCGGTCGACCGGTTGTTTTTTTGGATACGCGCAACGATTTCGAAGTAGAGGCGGGCACCTTTAAGGGCGCCATCAACTGGCGTCTCTCTAAGTTCACTGAGTTCCCCCAAGCGTTACTTGAGCACAAAGATGAGCTCGCGGGAAAGACAGTAATTAGTTTTTGTACGGGTGGGATTCGTTGCGAGAAGGCCGCGATTTTTATGGCGAACGCGGGAGTAGAAAACGTCTATCAGCTCGACGGCGGCATTTTGAAGTACTTCGAGCAAACGGGTGGTGCGGGCTACGAGGGCAATTGCTTTGTCTTTGATGAGCGTCGCAGCTTAGATGCGACGCTGAGCCCTCAACCGATTTAACGGATGCGCATGCCTGGATGCGCACCAGAGGCAGGATCGAGCAGATAGATCCCAGCATCTGTTTTGTCGTCGGCATGACTCGCGGCAAGCACCATGCCTTCGGACACGCCGAACTTCATCTTGCGTGGCGCGAGGTTTGCAACCAGTGCGGTGAGTCTGCCAATGAGTTGCGCAGGCTCGTAGGCAGATTTGATCCCCGAGAAAACGTTGCGGTGACGGCCTTCACCAACGTCTAGCGTCAGGCGCAGCAGCTTCGTTGAACCCTCAACGTATTCGCAATTCACAATCCGTGCAACGCGTAAATCAATTTTGACAAAATCGTCGATCGTGATGATGTCGGCGATCGGTTCGCCACCGGGAACGAGTACAGGTGCGACTTCCGGTGCTAGCTCGGCAGCGGGCACATCGAATAATGCGTCAAGCATCGTGGGCTCTACGCGCTGCATTAAATGCTTAAACGCATTGATGCGCGTTGGTAGAACGCTCGCGTCGGACCAGATAAAGTTGCGAGTCAGTCCAAAGAGTTCGGTCGCGACACGCTGGGAGAGTGCCGGCAAAATTGGCGACAACATGACCGAAAGTGCCTTAAAACCGGCTAAGGCAGACGAACAGATATGTTGCAGCGCTTCGCGTTGCGCTGCGTCGGCCTGGGCCAGCGTCTTGGCGATCAGCCAAGGTTGCGCGGTATCAAACGCCTGATTGATCTGATCAGCGTACGCCATGATTTCGCGGATGGCACGACCGAATTCACGCGCCTCGATATCGGCTTGTATGGCGTTTGTCGCGCTTTGCCAGTGGGCACTGAGCTGGGCCGCATCGCCGGAATATCCGAGCTCACCATCAAAATATTTGCTAATGAAATTGGCGGCACGACTTGCGATGTTGACGTATTTGCCGACCAGATCACTGTTGACGCGCGCCACAAAGTCGTCAGGGTTGAAGTCAATGTCTTCAACGCGTGCGTTGAGTTTGGCGGCAATGTAGTACCGCATCCATTCAGGGTTCATGCCAAGCTCAAGGTAGCGCAAAGGCGAAATGCCAGTCCCGCGGCTCTTGGACATTTTCTCACCGCTCACGGTAATGAAGCCATGCACATTGAGCTGGTCTGGGACTTTTCGTCCAGAGAACTTTAAGGTTGCCGGCCAGAACAGAGCGTGAAAATAGACAATATCTTTACCGATAAAGTGCACTTGTTCGGTTGTGCTTGCGGGGTCAATCAGGGCGTCAAAATCTAGACCAGTTTTCTTGCAGTACGCGTTGAGTGAAGCGAGATACCCAATCGGAGCGTCAAGCCAAACGTAAAAATATTTGCCTGGCGCATCAGGGATTTCGATCCCGAAATACGGAGCATCGCGCGAAATATCCCAGTCACCTAGATTTGCTTGCTCATCACCATTGCCGAGCCACTCGCGTGTTTTGGCGAGTACCTCTGTTTGTAAACGCTTGGAACCTTGTGCGTTAGCGCCAGTCGTCCAGGCCTGTAAAAACTCGACGCAGCGCGGATCAGAAAGTTTGAAAAAAAAGTGGTCTGACTTTTTAAGAATCGGTCGCGCTTTCGTCAGAGTGGAGTAGGGATCAACCAGATCTGTCGGTGCATACACGGCTCCGCACACTTCACAGGAGTCCCCATACTGATCCTTGGCATGACACTTCGGGCATTCGCCTTTGATATACCGATCAGGCAAAAACATGCCTTTGACTGGATCGAAAAACTGTTCGATTTCACGCGTTTCAATCAAGTTTGCCGCACGCAGCTGTCGGTAGATATCTTGCGAAAGCGCGACGTTTTCTGGCGAGTCGGTTGAGTGCCAGTGATCGAACGCGATGTGAAAGCCGTTTAAATACTGTGGCCGCTCACCTGCGATCCGAGCGACGAGCTGCTGAGGCGTGACGCCCTCAGCTTCGGCTTTGAGCATGATTGGAGCGCCGTGCGTATCGTCAGCCCCAACGAAATGCACGGTGTGCCCAGCCATACGCATCGCTCGCACCCAGATGTCGGCCTGGATGTATTCCATGATGTGGCCGATATGGAAAGATCCGTTGGCGTAAGGTAGCGCGGTGGTGACAAATAGTGTGCGGGGCATGGGCAACTTGTGACGTGACATGGGAAGACGATCCCACGATTTTAAAGCAGTTGCACCAGGCCCGAGTAATGGACGGCCAGGGCGGCAATTGTGCTCGCTGCCATGCCCCAGATGGGATTGGCCTTGGTGTAGATGACACTGAGTGCGCTGACTGCGACTAAAACCGAGATAAACCATCCACCTGGCGCCGCGATGGCCAAGTCCAAGCCTCCCGTAATCAGTAGGCCGATGGCGAGGGGAACTAATGCATTTTGTGCCAGCTTAAAGCCTGAGGAATCCGCGACCTGGTTGGCAATCCGCCCCACAGCAAACGCGAGGATGGCCGCAGGCAACACCATTGAAACCGTTGTCACCAACAGGCCTGGAAGCCCCGCGATCTGCCAGCCTAGCAAGCTTACGACGACAACGTTCGGACCGGGTGTGATTTGCGCGATGGCAAATAGCTGAAGGAAAGTGCCATCGTCCATCCAGGCCATGTTTTCAACGATAGCCTGTCGCAAGGCAGGAAACACGGCGTTGACCCCGCCAATGGCAAGAAGCGATAGCGACGCAAAGGTCTTTGCCAGCTGTAACAGGACATTCACATCGATCATTTTTTGCGAAGCCAATAAGTCAGTGCGAGTGCTGAAGGGATTAGACCAAGCACCACATAAACTAAGGGCCACTTTAAAACCAAAATACTGACCAGGACTGCCACGATAATGAGCCAGCCGGCCACACCTGGTTTGATTTTTAGAGCCATTTTTAGGCCCGTGCCGATAATCATTCCGGCGGCCGCGGCGGCTCCTCCGATCAGGGCTACGTTTACGCCCGGTAGGTGCGAAAAATTGTCGTACAGACTCGCAAGAATCAGCAGAATGCAGATGGGCGGAACCATGAGCCCCAACACACTGATCAGCGACCCTTTAACGCCTTGAAAGCGATCCCCGATGACAATGGAGGCGTTCACGACGTTCGGGCCAGGAAGAACCTGACCCATGCCTATAATGGTGGCGTATTCTTTTTCAGAGAGCCATTGGCTCTTTTCGACAATGATGTGTCGCGAGATCGCAGCCACTCCGCCAAAGCCAAGTAGGCCAATCGTGGCAAAACCTCGAAAAAGCTCGAAAAGACTGACGTTGCGAGCTTGCTGCGTCATGACCGCTATCGTCTCAGCGAATGTCGCGCACTTCGACGTCTGTGACGTCTTTGTTGGCGAAAGGACTTGAGACGGAAGTGGATTTACCTTGTGATTGACGCGTCTTCCAGTATTCTTTGATTTCGAAAGGCTTGCCTCGCAGACGCGCCACAATGACTAGAATAGCGATGGCAAAAATCGTGGACAGTACAAAAATGAACGCCATGGCGAGTCCTAGCACCGTAACAACGACGAAGAGTGCTGTTTTGAGTGCATTGCGCAGCAGATTGATGATGTGGGACACGTTGGCTAGTTTCAAACAAGTGCGATCAAGGAATAATGATGAGTGTAACGCTAGTAGATGTGCGTGCGGCGCTAGAGCAACTAGTTGATGCCAATACAGGGCAATCTATTTCAACCTTAGTCAAAGACACGCAGATTCAGATCGCGGGCGCACGCGTCAGTGTTCAGGTAGTCTTAGGCTATTACCCGACAGAGGGAACCCTGCAAGAGATTCAGTTGCGCGTAGTGAGTGCGCTCAAGGCGTTGGGCGTGCCTGATCCAGATGTGCTGGTGTCGGTCAGTGTCATACCCCACGCGATACAGGGTGGGGTGCAGCGTGTCCCTGGGGTGCGCAACATTATTGCCGTCGCCTCGGGCAAGGGCGGTGTGGGAAAAAGTACGACTGCAGTGAACCTTGCCTTGGCATTGAAAGCCGCCGGCGCGCGCGTTGGATTGCTCGATGCTGATATTTACGGTCCGAGTGTCCCGATCTTGCTAGGCGTGTCGCAGCGACCCGAGAGCTCGGATGGTAAGAGCATGACCCCGGTCATCGGTCATGGACTGCAGACTAATTCCATTGGTTTCATGCTGAGCGAAGACTCGCCTGCGATTTGGCGAGGCCCCATGGTTACCCAAGCGCTTGAACAGTTGTTGCGTGCGACGAATTGGGATGATTTGGATTATCTCGTGATCGATATGCCGCCTGGAACGGGTGACATTGCGCTGACGCTATCGCAAAAAGTTCCCGTCGTGGGGGCAGTGATTGTCACAACACCGCAGGACCTGGCGCTTTTAGACGCCCGTAAAGGGTTGAAAATGTTTGAAAAGGTCAACGTGCCGGTTCTGGGCATTGTTGAGAACATGGCGATTCATATCTGCAGCAAGTGTGGGCACGCCGAGCATATCTTCGGCGAGGGTGGCGCCCAGCGCATGTCGCAGGATTACAACGTTCCCTGCTTGGGCAGCTTGCCTCTATCGATGGCGATCCGTGAGCGCGCGGATGGTGGTTGCCCGACAGTGGTGTCTGAACCCCAAAGCGATGCGGGACGGATCTACCGTCAGATAGCCGATAAGTTAGCTGCAAAAATTGCCACACTTCCGAAGGATTTGAGTGAGAAGTTTGGGGTGATTTCGGTCAAGCGAACCTAATTGTTAGCCGTTTGGCGCTCACCCTCACCATCCGTAACAGGACGAGGGTAAAATCCGCGCTTTCGACTTTCAATTTTAAGGCGTTCGGTCATGAGTATAAAAAGCGACAACTGGATCCGCCGCGTGGCGCAGTCAGAGGGCATGATCGAGCCCTTTGAGCCTGGTCAGGTTCGCTCGAACGAGTCAGGCCGCATTGTCAGCTATGGCACCAGTAGCTACGGGTACGACGTCCGCTGTGCCGATGAATTCAAAATTTTTACAAATATCAACTCGACGATCGTTGATCCAAAGAACTTCGATGAAAAGTCATTTGTGGATTTCAAAGGCGATATCTGTATCATTCCACCGAACTCATTTGCCTTAGCGCGTACCGTTGAGTATTTCCGGATCCCTCGCAGTGTATTGACCATTTGTCTTGGTAAGAGCACTTACGCGCGCTGTGGAATTATCGTGAACGTTACGCCGCTCGAGCCTGAGTGGGAGGGGCATGTCACGCTCGAGTTTTCGAACACAACGCCACTCCCCGCTAAGATTTATGCTGGCGAAGGTTGTGCGCAAATGCTTTTCTTTGAAAGCGATGAGGTGTGTTCGACGTCTTACAAGGACCGCGGCGGCAAGTATCAGGGCCAGCGCGGCGTCACGTTGCCACGCACTTAATGCATAGCGGGATACTTCCAGTTCGATTGGCGGGTCTGGCACTCGATTCTTTTCACCCTTAGTTCACTTGCGGAGCTGTTCGCATGAAATTTCGCTTTCCAATTTTCATTATCGATGAAGACTACCGGTCTGAAAATGCTTCGGGGCTGGGGGTGCGCGCATTAGCGTCGGCTATCGAGGCCGAAGGAATGGAGGCAATCGGTGTCACAAGCTATGGCGATTTGAGTTCCTTCGCTCAGCAACAGAGCCGCGCTAGTGCCTTTATTCTGTCGATTGACGACGAAGAGTTCGATGTCGATTCGCCTGAGGATGTCGCAGGAGCAATTAAGAATTTGCGTAAGTTTATCGGGGAGTTGCGATTCCGTAACGCCGATATTCCGATTTATCTTTATGGCGAAACACGTACCTCTGAGCACATCCCCAACGATATTTTGCGTGAGTTGCACGGCTTCATTCATATGTTTGAGGACACTCCCGAGTTTGTGGCGCGACACATCATTCGAGAGGCACGCAGCTATGTCGATAGTTTGGCGCCGCCCTTTTTCCGTGAGCTCGTTAAATACGCGCAGGATGGCTCTTACTCTTGGCACTGTCCAGGACATTCAGGTGGCGTTGCTTTCTTAAAAAGCCCAGTAGGGCAAATGTTTCATCAGTTCTTCGGCGAAAATATGTTGCGCGCTGATGTGTGTAACGCCGTCGACGAGCTGGGTCAATTGCTAGATCACACTGGCCCGATCGCAGAGTCCGAACTTAATGCGGCGCGAATCTTTCATGCGGATCATTGCTATTTTGTGACGAATGGCACTTCTACGTCTAACAAGGTGGTTTGGCACGCGAACGTTGCGGCCGATGATATCGTTGTGGTGGATCGCAACTGTCACAAGTCCATTTTGCATGCCATTACGATGACGGGTGCGATACCAGTGTTTTTGCGACCCACGCGCAATCACATGGGAATTATCGGCCCGATTCCTTTGGCAGAATTTGAGCCAGAAAGTATCCAGAAAAAAATTGACGCAAATCCGTTTGCGCGTAAGGTAAAGGATAAAAAGCCACGTATTCTCACCTTGACGCAAAGTACGTACGACGGTGTGATCTACAACGTTGAAATGATCAAGGCCAAGCTTGGCGATATGATCGACACCCTACACTTTGATGAGGCGTGGTTGCCACATGCGGCCTTCCATCGGTTTTATCAAGACATGCACGCGATTGGTCCAAACCGCCCGCGCAGCCCCAAGGCAATGGTTTTTGCAACGCACTCTACGCATAAATTGTTGGCCGGTATCTCGCAGGCGTCACAAATTATTGTGCAGGAATCCGAGACACGAAAGCTGGATCGCAATATTTTCAATGAAGCCTATTTGATGCATACGTCGACCTCACCGCAGTACGCGATCATCGCGTCTTGCGATGTGGCCGCTGCGATGATGGAAGCGCCAGGCGGTACGGCCTTGGTCGAGGAAAGTATTCGCGAGGCGCTTGATTTTCGACGTGCAATGCGCAAGGTGGACCTTGAGTTTGGTGACGATGATTGGTGGTTTACCGTCTGGGGTCCTGATTACCTTGCTGCGCACGGCGTCGGCGAGCAATCAGACTGGATACTACAGTCCAACGATCATTGGCATGGCTTTGGTGATTTAGCGGAAGGCTTCAATATGCTGGACCCGATCAAGACGACGTTGGTCACGCCTGGGTTGAACATGGATGGGACCTTCGGTGAGACAGGTGTTCCGGCTGCCTTGGTATCGCGATTTCTGACCGAGCATGGCGTGGTGGTTGAGAAAACCGGTCTGTACTCGTTCTTCATTATGTTTACGATCGGCATCACCAAAGGGCGTTGGAATACGCTCTTGACTGCATTGCAACAGTTTAAGGATGACTACGATCGCAACCAGCCAATGTGGCGTATCTTGCCAGACTTCTGTAAAGAACATCGCCAATATGAGCGCATGGGTTTGCGTGATTTGTGTCAATTGATTCATGCCGAATACAAAAAACATGACGTGGCGCGTTTAACGACAGAAATGTATTTGAGCGACATGATCCCAGCGCTTAAGCCTTCCGATGCTTTTGCCAGGATGGCACACCGTGAGGTTGAACGTGTGTCGATTGATCAGCTCGAAGGCCGCGTAACGGGTGTCCTCTTGACTCCCTATCCGCCGGGTATTCCGTTGCTGATACCGGGTGAGCGCTTCAATAAAACTATTGTGCAGTATTTGCAGTTTGCGCGGTCATTCAATCAAAAATTTCCTGGCTTTGAGACCTACATCCACGGACTGGGTGAAGAGACGGACGCTGAAGGTGCGCAGCGTTTCTACGTTGATTGTTTGATTGAAAAATAGTGGCTTTGTACACAACGTCTTTGGGTCCACAGCGTGTCGGTATTTGATGTAGCGGTGATCGGTGCGGGTGCCGCGGGCATGATGTGTGCGGCCGTTGCGGGCCAACGCGGCAAGCGCGTTGTGTTGCTCGATCATGCCGAAAAACTCGCAGAAAAAATTCGCATCTCTGGCGGCGGCCGTTGTAATTTCACGAATCGGGTGGTTAAGGCTGAGCACTTCATCTCAGCGAACCCTCACTTTTGTAAATCTGCGTTGGCGGGCTTCACCCCACAAGACTTCATTGACTTGGTGGATCGCCATGGCATCGCTTGGCATGAGAAGCACAAAGGCCAACTGTTTTGTGATCACAATAGCGAACAGATCATTGAGATGTTGCGCAAAGAATGTGTCGACGCCGGTGTGCAGTGGATGATGCCGTGCGCGGTGAGCGAGGTCAAACGACTCGACAGCCCGCACACCCAAGAGTTCGTATTGCAGACTGATCAAGGCATCGTCAAATGCCACAGCCTGGTGATTGCCACCGGTGGCCTGGCGATCCCTCAATTGGGTGCCACAGACTTTGGGCTAAAGCTTGCGCGGGAGTTCGGGCTCAAGATCATTGAGCCACGCCCTGCGCTGGTGCCCCTGACATTTAACGGCGAGCAATGGCAGCCGTTGGTGGATCTGGCGGGGCTCGCCGTTCAGGCGGTTGTTTCGACCGGTTTGGGGCGACATCCGCCGGCTTTCTTGGAAGATGTCTTGTTCACACACAAGGGCCTCTCAGGGCCTGGCATTTTGCAGATTTCGAGCTATTGGCAGCCGGGTGAGCCGATTGCCCTGGACTTGGCCCCAGATTCAGATATGGAAGCGCTTTTAATCGAGGCCAAAGCGGGAGGGCGCCAGCAGTTGGGCAACCTGTTAGCTAACTTTTGGCCCAAAAGACTCTCTGAGCAATGGCTCGGAGAGCTGGCGGCGAGTCGGATAGCCGATTTGCCTGACCGCACCCTGCGGGAGCTGGCTGGCCGGATCAAGGGCTGGTCGGTGGTGCCTAACGGGACGCTCGGCTACAAGAAAGCCGAGGTGATGCGTGGGGGCGTCGACACCCGTGAACTAGACCAACGGACCATGCAGGCAAAGGCCGTGCCTGGCTTGCATTTTATTGGTGAAGTGGTCGATGTGACGGGTTGGCTTGGTGGATACAACTTCCAGTGGGCGTGGGCTTCAGGGGTCGCCTGCGCCCGAGGGCTGGTTTGACCTTAGTCCTTCTCAGTTGTTACATCCCTCCATTTCGCGGTATGCTGAACCCGTTGTGAACGCATGTTGCGGGAGAGAGCATTGACTGTCTAACCCAGACGGTCTAGATGCCGCCGAAGGCGCAATTCGCCCAGAATCGCTCAGGCCCCCCATACCGTAGCTTGCATTGATGCGTAAAAGATACGCGCGCGTCAGCACATCACTCTGGAGAGACCCGCGACCGCACTTGGTCACAACGGGCGCCGAAGGTGCACACCCGCATTCACGCGGGGCAACTCTCAGGCAAAAGGACAGAGGGGCGTATCGTCGCATTGGTCTGCGCTGCTTGTTGTGGCGCGCGGGCTGGATGTCACGCCCCTTGATCTCTGTCCCGGAGCTTTTTCATGTCTGCTGCCTTAAAACGCACTCCTTTAGCCGCCACCCACGTTGCGGCTGGCGCACGTATGGTTGATTTTGGCGGCTGGGATATGCCCGTGAACTACGGCTCACAAATCGAAGAACATCATGCAGTGCGTCGAGATGCTGGGATGTTTGATGTTTCCCATATGCTGAATGTGGATGTCGCCGGAGCGGATGCCACGGGATTTTTGCGACGATTGATTGCAAATGATGTGGCCAAGCTCACCCAGCCTGGCAAGGCGTTGTACTCCTGTATGTTGAATCCGCAGGGCGGCGTGATCGATGATTTGATCGTCTATTTCTTTACGCCTACCGATTGGCGCCTTGTTGTGAACGCGGGAACGGCCGACAAAGATATCGCCTGGATGCAACGTGTGGCGGCCGCTGAAGGTTTCGCGGTCACGATTACGGCGCGCAAAGATCTAGCAATGGTTGCCGTGCAAGGGCCTCGCGCACGCGCCAAAGTATGGGCTGCCAGACCGCAGTGGAAAGCGGCCACCCAAGATTTGGGTGCGTTTGTCGGCGCACGTGTGGCACCAGACACGATGGTCGCGCGCACGGGCTACACCGGAGAAGACGGATTTGAAATTGTCGTGCCGGCCGATCAGGTGGAGTTGCTTTGGAAAGACCTGGTCGCCCAGCAAGTGCAGCCCTGTGGCTTGGGCGCACGCGATACGTTACGACTAGAAGCGGGTATGAACCTCTACGGTCAGGATATGGATGAGTTGATTCATCCGAATCAAGCAGGCCTGACGTGGACCGTATCGACTAAAGATGCAGAGCGTCACTTTATTGGAAATAAGGCCATCAAGCAGTTTTCAGATCCCCGCGCCTTTATCGGATTGAAGTTGTTGGATCGCGGCGTGATGCGCGCACACATGAGTGTGCGCACAGTCAAGGGACTTGGTGAGGTCACGAGTGGCACGATGTCTCCGACCCTTGGCTACTCCATTGGCTTTGCGCGATTACCTCAAGGCATTGCAGTGGGTGATGCCGTTGAGATCGATATCCGAGGTAAATGGGTACCGGCGCAGGTGTGTAAGTTGCCGTTCGTACGAAATGGGCAGCCAGTGACTCATTCTTGATTTGCCGCGATTCAATATTCAACGTTGCATTCAGTATTCAGCAATCGGTATTCATAGCCCTATTTTTATATTTCACGAAATTTTCAGGAGATCTTTATGAGCATTCCTAGCGATCGTAAATACGCCAGTACACACGAATGGATTAAGGCAGATGGCGACGTCATGCTGGTAGGTATTACTGGCCCCGCTCAGGAACAGTTGGGTGATTTAGTTTTTGTTGGTGATGTGCGCGTTGGGACCAAGCTTGCTGCTGGTGCGACTGCGGGGGTTGTGGAGTCGGTCAAGGCCGCGTCCGATATCTATGCGCCAGTTGCTGGTGAAGTTGTTGCCTTCAATGACGCTTTGAACGATGCGCCCGAAACAATCAACGCAAGCCCCTACAACACGTGGATTTTCAAAATCAAAGCAAATAACGCCGCCGACGTTGATAGCCTGCTCGATGCAGCCGGTTATCAGGCCGTCGCCGACGCAAGTTAAGGCTCTCATCATGACCAACAACGTATTCAACACTACACACGAATTTATTCCTCGGCATATCGGCCCCGGTGAGCAAGATCAGCAGACCATGCTGGCGGCTGTGGGAGCCCCGAGCCTTGAGTCTTTAATGCAAGAGGTTGTCCCAGCGAATATTCGCATGTCACGCGAACTGAACTTGCCGGCACCGCGCTCCGAGGCGGATGTGCTGGGCGAGATGAAAGTAATCGCGCGCCAGAATCAGGTTTTTCGTAATTACATCGGACAGGGCTATTACGGCACGCACACGCCTAATGTTGTTTTGCGCAACATTCTCGAGAACCCGGCCTGGTACACAGCATACACGCCCTATCAGCCTGAAATTTCTCAAGGTCGACTAGAGGCAATTCTGAATTATCAGACCATGGTTGCTGACCTCACGGGCCTGGATATTGCCAACGCTTCGTTGCTGGATGAAGGG
>CAMBPA010000003.1 GCA_945869355.1 Bordetella parapertussis | reverse complement strand
ATGTTCAGTAACTAATTTCGGAGTCAAATATGTCCAACGAAAAAACAGATTGGTGGGTAGGGCTCTTCGTGTTGCTCGGGGCGATTGCCCTGACCTTCCTCGCGCTGCGTGCGGGCAACCTCAGTAGCTTTTCCTTCGCACCCACTTATTCGCTGACCGCCAAGTTTGACAACATCGGCGGCCTAAAGGTGCGAGCACCTGTCAAAAGCGCTGGCGTTGTAGTGGGGCGCGTCGCGTCCATCACGCTCGACGAAAAGACGTTTCAGGCGGTCGTCACCTTGCATATGCAAAAATCCTATCAGTTTCCACTGGACTCCTCAGCAAAGATCCTGACTTCAGGCCTTCTTGGCGAGCAGTACATCGGTCTTGAGCCTGGTGGCGATGACGCCGCTCTGGCTGCAGGCGCCACGATCAAGCTCACTCAAAGCGCGATCGTCTTAGAAAGTCTCATTAGTCAGTTTTTATACGGCCAAGCCGAAAAGCAAGGCAGCCCCCAAGCCACAACGCCGCCTGCGGCAAAGTAGCGCCTTCGTCCTATGAACAAAACATCTCTACTCCGTTGGTTAAGCGTCTTTACTCTGTGTGCACTGACGGGATGTGTTACGACGCAATCAGGCGGGTCAGCAAACACCAACGATCCGCTCGAAGCCTCAAATCGTGCGATGTTTGAGCTCAATGAAACCATTGATCGTGCCGTTTTCAAGCCTGTCGCCGAGGCCTATGCGTTCATTACACCCCGGCCTATACGCACCTGTATCTACAATATTTTTCTGAATATCGGCGACGTCTGGTCGATGTTCAATAGCGCCATACAAGGTCGCCAAGTGGATGCGCTCAACACCATGGGTCGCATTCTGCTGAACACCACTGCGGGCCTCGGGGGCTGTCTTGATCTGGCGAGCGCACGCGGTGCGCAGCGCATTCCAAATGATTTTGGTGTCACGCTCGGTGTTTGGGGTGTTGGCGCTGGGCCCTATGTCGTGCTGCCTGTTATTGGCGCATCGACGCTACGAGATGGCTCGGGGAAAATCGTTGACCTCTACGTCAACCAAGTCGGCTGGGGCTCAACCGTCAGCAACATCGACCTCAGGAACTCACTCTATGGCTTAGAGGCCGTTGTCAGACGTGAGGCGCTACTCGATATTTCCAATGTGATTGACCGCACCGCAATCGATCGCTACAGCTTCATTCGTGACGCCTATCTGAAGCGTCGAAGCGCACAGATTCGCGGTCCGGGTGCAGACGCTGAAGCCCTGCCGAACTACGAAGACGTCGAAACAGAAACAACTGATAAAAAATAGCAAGGTTTAACGACCATGACCCTTTCTTTTTTGCGCCTCTCTGCCTTTATCACTCTCTTGATCGGTCTGATGGTTGGCGTTCCTGCGCACGCCCAAACCAAGCCAAATGCGATGGGGCCTCCGAACGAGTTTGTACAGCAAGTAGCCGATCAAGTTCTCGCGACACTTAAGGCAGATGCTGCGGTAAAGGCCGGGGATACCGCTCGTATCAATCAAATCGTCGATGAGCTGATCCTACCCTACGTTAATTTTGAAAAAACAACGCGTCTCGCAGCGGGGCGCAACTGGCGCGATGCCACGCCCGAACAAAAAGTGGCGCTTGTTAAAGCATTTCGAGGCACGCTCTCGCGCACCTATAGTGGTGCATTTACACGCGTCGATGCAGGCACCGCAATGAAAACGCTTGCGTTTCGTGGCGACGCTTCGGCCGCCGATGTGGTGGTGAAATCCCAGGTCATGCAAAGCAGCAATACCCAACCGATCGCGCTGGACTATCGGCTTGAAAAAACAAACGATGGTTGGAAAATTTATGATCTGAACGTTGAAAACATCTGGCTCATCGAAAACTATCGCAACCAATTCACACAAGAAATTAATAAAAGTGGCATCGACGGTCTGATCGCGGCACTTAACAAGCGAGCTCAATAACAATTTATGTATGCTGTTTCTCTCGACCACGTTTCAAAAACCTATGCGCCGCGTGCAATGGGCTGGCGCGGTTTGTTTATGCCGCCAACGGGCCCTGGGTTTCAGGCCCTCAACGATATTTCGTTCACCGTCGATCACGGAGAGTTTTTTGCACTGCTTGGGCCTAACGGCGCGGGCAAGACCACTCTCATCTCGGTTCTAGCTGGATTAAGCCGGCCCACCAGTGGTCGTGCGAGCATCTGCGGGCATGATGTCGTCACGGATTACCAAGCTGCCCGGCGCTCGCTCGGAGTCGTGCCACAAGAGCTCGTCTACGATCCGTTTTTTACCTTGCGTGAAACACTACGCATTCAATCTGGCTATTTTGGCTTTCGCCGCAATGACGACTGGATCGATGAAATCTTGGCTAACCTCGGTCTTACCGACAAGGCCGATGAAAACATGCGTGCCCTATCGGGCGGGATGAAACGCCGGGTGTTGGTCGCGCAAGCCTTGGTCCATCGTCCGCCTGTCATTATTTTGGATGAGCCCACTGCTGGTGTAGACGTAGATCTGCGTCGAAGTTTGTGGGAGTTTATTTCTCGACTCAATCGGGACGGCCACACCATTCTTTTGACCACGCATTATCTTGAAGAAGCCCAAGCGCTCTGTAGCCGTATCGCCATGCTCAAGCGCGGCAAACTGGTTGCCCTAGACAGGACGCAGGTTCTGCTCGCGCGTGCCGGGGGAAATCTGGAACAAGCTTTCGTGCAGATCATGAATGCTGATGACGAAAATACATTGGGGGCCCTCGCATGAGCACACCTGTTCTTACCGTACGCGCTGGGGCAGGCTCAGGATTTCCAACGCTGCTGGGCAAGGAATTACTGCGTTTTTGGAAAGTTGGTTTTCAGACGATTGCTGCGCCCGTCATTACAGCGTTACTGTATTTGGTGATCTTCGCTCAAGTGTTGCAAGATCGCGTGCAAGTTTACGGCAGCGTGCCCTACACCGCTTTTCTCATTCCCGGCCTCACGATGATGAGCATGTTGCAAAACGCCTTTGCAAACCCATCCTCTTCGCTCATTCAAAGTCGTGTGACAGGCAACCTCGTTTTTGTGCTGCTGCCACCGATTACGCACCGCGAATTTTTTAGTGCCTATGTGCTGGCGGGTATCATGCGCGGTATCGCGGTCGGGGCCTGCGTGTGGCTTGTGTCGCTTTACTTTGCACCACTCTCGATTAAGCACCCAGCCTGGATGATTGTGTTTGCGGTGCTTTCTTGCGGCATTATGTCAATCCTTGGCCTGATTGCAGGGCTGACTTCCGAAAAATTCGATCAACTGGCGGCCTTTCAAAACTTTTTGATCATGCCTGCTACATTTCTATCTGGTGTTTTTTATTCCATACACTCCTTGCCCGCTTTTTGGCAACATGTATCACACTGGAATCCCTTGTTCTACACCATCGATGGCTTTCGATACGGTTTTTTTGGGGTGGCGGATGTATCGCCCTGGCATAGCCTAGCTGTTGTCGCGGGAGTATTTGGTGTGCTGACTCTCTTTGCCTTAAGACTCCTGGGCAATGGCTACAAACTTAGAACTTAAAAGGACGTTGACTACTATGCTGCCCACCCCAGAAAACATTCGTACCTATATCGCCGATGGTCTGGACTGCGAACATATTGAAGTGACCGGTGACGGCGCCCATTTCGAGGCGGTCATCGTATGTGCTGCGTTTGCAGGCAAGCGTCTGATTGCGCGTCACCAACTTGTGTATGCCGCACTGGGCGACCGCATGAAGCAAGAGATCCACGCACTCTCCATGCAGACACTGACTCCTGAAGAGTTCAACGGAAATCGCTAATGGATAAGTTGCGCATTACAGGCGGCAATCAACTTAAGGGCGAGATCAACGTCTCGGGAGCGAAAAACGCAGCGCTGCCGATTTTGTGTGCGGGCCTACTCACCGCAGACACCATCACGCTAAAAAATGTCCCCCGCCTCAACGACATTTCAACCACGCTCAAGCTGCTTGGTCAGATGGGCGTGCGCTGCGATCGCGATGCCGGCAACACGGTCAGCATCACTGCTGATCAACTTACTGCACTTGAAGCGCCCTACGAACTGGTCAAGACCATGCGTGCGTCGATCCTAGTGCTCGGTCCCTTGCTCGCACGTTTTGGTGAAGCCCGCGTGAGCTTGCCGGGCGGCTGTGCGATCGGACAGCGCCCCGTCGACCAACACATCCGTGGCTTGGCGGCACTCGGAGCGGATATCCGCATCGAGCATGGTTTCGTTGTGGCAAAAGCCAAGCGGCTGCAAGGTGCCGTGATCCGGACCGACATGGTAACGGTCACCGGGACCGAAAACTTAATGATGGCAGCCGTGCTGGCGCAAGGCCAAACCGTTTTGGAAAATGCCGCGCGTGAACCCGAAGTCGTCGATTTGGCCGAGCTACTCATCAAAATGGGCGCCCGCATCAAAGGGCATGGCACCGACCGTATTGTGATCGACGGGGTCGACGCCTTGCATGGGGCCACCCATACCGTTATTGCAGATCGTATTGAGGCCGGGAGCTTTCTTTGCGCGGTGGGCGCAGCAGGGGGCGACATCATCCTGCGCCAAGCCGCCCCCCAAACAATGGGGGCCACCCTTGCAAAGCTCACCGAAGCAGGCCTGAGCATCACCTGCGGCGATGATTGGATACAGGCCTCCATGCATAAGCGGCCGCGTGCGGTCAACTTTCGTACACACGAGTACCCCGGCTTTGCCACGGACATGCAGGCCCAGCTCATGGCCCTCAATACGATTGCTGAAGGCACCTCGGTTATCGTAGAGACGATTTTTGAAAATCGTTACATGCACGTCCAAGAGCTCTTGCGCCTTGGCGCAAACATCGATATCGACGGACACACAGCGGTCGTTCGCGGCGTGCAAAAATTGTCTGGCGCGACAGTGATGGCCACAGATTTGCGTGCTTCGGCCAGCCTAGTGATCGCCGGGCTCGCAGCAGAAGGCGAGACGCTCGTTGAGCGAATCTATCATTTGGACCGTGGGTATGAGCGTATGGAGCACAAACTTAGGGCCATAGGCGCTAACATCGAACGAATTTCAAGTTGAAGGAAACCTCATGAGCACGCAAGCGCTCGATCGGCCACTGACGATGGCGCTCTCAAAAGGGCGCATTTTTGACGAAACACTGCCTCTTCTGGAGGCGGCGGGTATACGCGTGAGCGAAAATCCCGAGCAATCCCGCAAACTCATTATCGCGACAAGCGATCCGAATTTGCGCTTAATTATCGTGCGCGCTTCTGATGTCCCGACCTATGTTGAGTACGGCGCGGCAGATCTCGGCATTGCGGGTCAAGACGTGCTCATCGAGCACGCGGCACAGCACCCCGGCGGCCTGTACCAACCGATTGATCTGAATATTGCAAAGTGCCGATTGTCCGTTGCCGTGCGCAAAGGCTTTGATTACAGCGCTGCCGTGCATCAAGGCGCACGTTTGCGTGTCGCCACAAAATACACGCAAGCGGCCCGCGAGCACTTTGCGGCCAAAGGGGTCTATGTCGATCTCATTAAGCTCTATGGCTCCATGGAGCTGGCGCCGCTCGTCGGCTTAGCCGATGCGATCGTCGATCTTGTTTCAACCGGCAATACACTCAAGGCGAACGATCTGGTCGCTGTTGAGGACATCATGCCAATTTCATCTCGGTTGGTTGTGAACCGCGCGGCGCTAAAAACTCGTCACATGCAATTGCAACCCCTTCTTGATGCCTTCGAACGTGCGAGCCGCGGGTAACTATGGCGACGATCACTAAGCTGAAATCATCGGCGCCGGACTTTGAGGCCACGCTCAAAAAACTACTGGCATTTGATGCAGAGCAAGACGATGCGATCGAAGCCGTCACGGCTCGTATCTTGCAACGCGTGCGCCGCGAAGGTGACGCTGCCCTGCTCGAACTCACCAATCAGTTTGACCAAGTCAATGCGGCTAACGTTTCGGCCCTTGAAATACCAAGACAAGCGTGGGAGCAAGCGCTTACAAACTTACCAGCTTCCCAGAGAAAAGCGCTTGAGGTTGCCGCGGCGCGCGTGCGCGCCTACCACGACCACCAGCGCCAAGAGAGCTGGTCTTATGTCGAGCAAGACGGCACCAAGCTGGGGCAACAAATTACGCCTTTAGATCGCGTCGGCCTCTACGTCCCCGGTGGCAAAGCTGCCTATCCCTCGTCGGTCCTGATGAATGCAATCCCCGCCAAGGTAGCGGGTGTGTCCGAAGTCATTATGGTCACTCCCACGCCACATGGCCAGCGCAACGCCATGGTGTTGGCTGCGGCAGCGATTGCCGGCGTCGATCGTTGTTTTGCGATCGGTGGCGCCCAAGCGGTTGGCGCCCTGGCCTACGGCACTGAGACCGTCCCTGCGGTTGACAAGATCGTAGGGCCGGGCAATGCCTACGTTGCCGCCGCCAAACGACGCGTGTTTGGCACGGTCGGGATCGATATGATCGCTGGGCCAAGTGAAATTTTGATTATTTGTGACGGTAAGACGCCCGCCGACTGGATCGCCATGGATCTGTTTTCACAGGCAGAACACGACGAGCTGGCTCAAGCAATCTTGCTTTGCCCGGATGCACACTATCTTGACGCCGTTGAGGCTTCGATCGCGCGTCTGTTGCCCACCATGCCACGCGCGGACATTATTCGCACGAGTCTGCGCGATCGTGGCGCTCTGATTCATGTGCGCGACCTCGCCGAAGCTTGCGAGATCAGCAACCGTATCGCCCCCGAACACCTTGAGGTCTCTACCGAACAGCCCGAGCAATGGCTGCCCCATTTGCGTCACGCTGGCGCTATTTTTATGGGGGCGTACAGCTCCGAAGCGCTCGGCGACTATTGTGCCGGACCTAATCATGTGTTGCCCACGTCACGCACCGCGCGATTTTCCTCACCCTTAGGGGTCTACGACTTCCAAAAACGCTCGAGCCTGATCCACGTGTCTGCCGCCGGGGCGCAAACATTGGGCAAAATTGCCAATGAGCTCGCCTTGGGAGAGGGACTATCTGCGCATGCCGCCAGCGCTAGTTTCCGGCTCACAGGTAAGTAATCGGCCTACACCAGTCATAAACGACCCAGACCGCCATACAATATCGAGTCCGATGACACGAGTGCACGACATGCGTACTGCAGAAATTACCCGCAACACAAACGAAACGCGTATTCGCGTAGCGATCAACTTAGATGGCACCGGCCGCCAGAAACTCAATACCGGCGTGCCATTCCTCGATCACATGCTTGACCAGATCGCGCGCCATGGCTTGATCGATCTCGACATTCATGCAGAAGGTGATTTGCACATTGATGCACACCACACCGTGGAAGATGTGGGGATCACGCTTGGCCAAGCAATCGCGAAGGCTGTTGGCGATAAAGCGGGCATTCGTCGTTACGGTCACGCCTATGTGCCCCTTGACGAAGCGCTCTCACGCGTGGTGGTCGACTTTTCTGGTCGTCCCGGGTTGCAGTTTCATGTTCCGTTTACCCGTGCACGCGTGGGTAACTTTGATGTGGATCTGACGATCGAGTTCTTCCAAGGACTCGTGAACCACGCTCTGTTGACGATGCACATCGACAACCTGCGCGGCGTCAACGCACATCACCAGTGCGAAACGATTTTCAAAGCAACTGGACGCGCACTGCGTATGGCGCTCGAGCTCGACCCACGGATTGCTGGCGTGGTGCCTTCGACCAAGGGCGTGCTCTAGCCTATGACCTCCATTGCCATCGTCGATTACGGCATGGGCAACTACCACTCCGTCGAACGGGCCTTGCGCCACGCGGCGCCTGAGGCTGATATTCGTCTGTGCAAGCGCGCGCAAGACATTGACGCGGCGGATCGCGTCGTGTTTCCTGGGCAAGGTGCGATGTCAGACTGCATGCGCACGCTAGACGAAGCTGGCTTGCGCGAGGCAGTCGTGCGCGCCGCGCGCAACAAACCTTTGCTGGGTGTTTGTGTCGGCGAACAAATGCTCTTTGAACGCAGCGACGAAGGCAATACAGCAAGCCTGGGTATTTTCAAAGGCGAAGTCAAACGCTTCAGTGGGCCGCTCTTTGCAGAACAATTCAGCGTACAAACCGATCGTGCCAGCCGACTCAAAGTCCCGCACATGGGTTGGAATCCTGTTCGTCAAACACGCTCCCATGCGCTTTGGGCAGGCATTGTCGATTCCACGCCGTTTTATTTTGTACATAGTTACTACGCTGCGCCGACCGACCCTGCGGTAACCGTGGGTCAGAGCCAGTACGGCGTGCTGTTTACCTGCGCTGTTGCACACGAAAATATCTTTGCCGTACAGTTTCACCCCGAAAAAAGTGCTGATTCGGGTTTGCGTCTTTACCGGAATTTTGTAGACTGGAACCCTTAACCCAACCGAGCGATCGGTGCGCACGCATAATGTGCGCGATGCCGTCCCGCTCTTGATCACAAAAAGATATGCTGCTGATCCCTGCAATTGACCTCAAAGACGGTCGCTGTGTAAGACTCCGCCAAGGCGACATGGAGGATGCGACTGTTTTCTCCGAAGATCCCGTCGCGATGGCGATGCACTGGTATGACCTGGGCGCACGTCGTCTGCATCTCGTCGACCTCAACGGTGCCGTCGCCGGCAAACCTAAAAATGAAGCCGTCATTAAAGCGATCGTTGACTCCGTCGGCTCAGAGATGCCGGTGCAAATTGGTGGGGGTATCCGTGACCTCGACACGATTGAGCGCTATCTTGATTTTGGTATCTCTTACGTCATCATCGGAACCGCTGCCGTGAAAAACCCAGGGTTCTTGCATGACGCCTGCAGCGCTTTCCCTGGAAGCATCATCGTCGGACTTGATGCCAAAGACGGCAAAGTTGCGACTGACGGTTGGAGTAAGCTCACCAAACACGACGTCATAGACTTAGCTAAAAAATTTGAAGACTATGGCTGTGAAGCTATTATCTACACCGACATCGGTCGAGATGGCATGCTGAGTGGTGTGAATATCGAAGCGACGGTTCGGCTCGCAAAACATGTCCGTATCCCGGTGATCGCTTCAGGTGGAGTAACGGACTTGCGCGATATCGATGCCTTATGCGCGGTTGAAGAAGAAGGCATCGAAGGCGCGATCCTGGGTCGCAGCATCTACGAAGGCACGCTGGACTTCGAAGCGGCGCAGCTACGCGCTGACGAACTTTCGCCATGACCATCTCAACAGCGCCGAGCGCGGTTAGCGGACTGACTCGTCGCATTATTCCCTGCCTCGATGTTACGGCAGGGCGTGTTGTTAAAGGCGTGAACTTTGTCCAGCTCGTTGACGCCGGAGATCCCGTTGAGATTGCACGGCGCTACAACGAACAAGGTGCGGACGAGCTTACCTTTTTAGACATCACGGCAACGAGTGATGGCCGCGATTTGATTTTGCCCATCATCGAACAAGTGGCCTCACAAGTATTCATCCCTCTGACTGTTGGTGGGGGCGTCCGACAAGTCAGCGACGTACAGCGCTTGCTTAATGCGGGTGCCGACAAGATTTCAATGAACAGCGCTGCAGTCACCAACCCAGACCTCGTGCGCGCGGCCTCGAATTATCACGGGTCCCAGTGCATCGTTGTGGCGATTGACGCGCGGCGTGTCAAAGATGCACCGACCCCGACCTGGGAAGTATTTACCCACGGCGGTCGCAAGGGCACAGGCCTTGACGCGGTGGCTTGGGCCCGTAAGATGGCCGAATACGGTGCTGGCGAAATCTTGCTCACCAGCATGGATCGTGACGGCACTAAATCCGGTTTCGATCTGGAACTCACTCGCTTGGTATCAGACGCTGTCGCAGTCCCAGTGATCGCCTCTGGTGGCGTGGGCACCCTGCAACACCTGGCCGATGGCGTGACGCTCGGCGGTGCGAGTGCCGTGCTGGCGGCTAGTATTTTTCACTATGGCGAGTTCACCGTGCGCGAGGCAAAAGATTTCATGGCGTCCCGCGGTATTCCGGTCAGGCGAGGCTGATATGTCAACGCTCACAACAAATCCTGCTTTGCCCTCTTGGCTTGCGGACGTGCGCTTCGATGCGCAGGGCTTAGTGCCTGCCATTGCGCAGGACGCCGTCAGCGGTCAAATCCTGATGGTCGCCTGGATGAACGCCGAATCACTTGCCGAAACCGCACAAACCGGGCGCGCCGTGTTTTGGTCGCGCTCCCGCAGCCGCCTTTGGCGCAAAGGAGAGGAATCCGGACATGTGCAGCACGTGCTGGAGCTTCGCCTGGACTGCGATGCAGATGTGATTTTGCTAAAAGTTGAACAACACGGCGGTATTGCCTGCCACACTGGTCGTGCTAGCTGTTTTTACCAGCGACTAGATGCGCAAACCGAGGCCTCGGGCAATGCCGTGCTCAAATGGGTTACTGTTGATCCCGTTCTCAAAGACCCCGACCTCATCTACAAATGACGACAAATACCCCTGAAGCCGTCTTACAGAGGCTTGCCGATCTGCTCGAAACCCGACTGCCCAGTCGCGGCGGAGATCCATCCACCTCCTACGTCGCAAAGCTCTTTTCAAAAGGGCCGGAAGCGGCACTCAAGAAAATTGGCGAAGAAGCCACCGAACTGGTGATGGCGGCCAAAGACGGGCAGGCGGACAGAATCGTGGCGGAAATGGCTGATTTATGGTTTCATTGCCTGGTGGTGCTAGCCGAAAACGGTTTGCGCCCCGAGCTGGTGACGGCAGAGCTTGCGCGTCGCGAAGGCCTATCGGGTCTTGCCGAAAAAGCCAGACGAACGGAAAAATAATCCTTGCAGTTGGGATTTTTCATCAAAATTCTTAGCAACAGAACGTATCATGAGCGAACAGTGTATTTTTTGTAAGATCGTCGACAAAAAAATCCCCGCAAAAATCGTTTACCAAGATGACGATTGTGTGGTTTTTCATGACATCAACCCGGCAGCACCGGTACATTTGCTTATGGTCCCGCGCAAGCATGCCGTGTCGATGCAAGATATTCTGCCCGAAGATGCCCTGTGGTTAGGTAGAATGCTGGCTAAGGTTCCCCAGATCGCGATCGAAAACGGCTGTAATCCGGGGCCAGCAGGAGGGTTTCGGCTTACAACCAACTCGGGTTTTGAGGGTGGTCAAGAAGTCCCTCACCTACATTTTCATATTTTGGGTGGCAAGCGTCCCTGGATGGGACAAAAAGTCACCGCAGCCTAATTCGGAGAGTCATTATGGGTAGTTTTAGCATCTGGCACTGGTTAATTGTCCTCGTTATCGTTGCGCTCATTTTCGGCACGAAAAAAATTCGCAATATTGGCGCTGACCTTGGCGGAGCTCTAAAAGGCTTCAAAGAGGGCATGAAAGATCCGAACGCCAAAGAGGGTGACGCAACCCCAGCAGCAGAAGCAGCGCCTGCACAACGCGTTGCCTCAAATGGAACTGTTGATGTGCAGGCCAAAGAAAAATCCAGCACCCCATAATTTTTGCTGGATCGCTCCGTCTGGAGCTACTTTGGTGCATAAAATATGTTTGATGTCAGCTTTACTGAACTGCTCGTAATCGGGGTTGTGGCGCTCGTCGTCATCGGCCCAGAGCGCCTCCCTAAAGTGGCACGCACCCTGGGACATCTCGTTGGCCGAGCGCAGCGCTATGTCAGTGACGTCAAGTCAGACATTCAACGCGAAGTTGAGCTCGATGAGCTTCGTAAATTGAAGGACCAAATGCAAGACGCTGCGCAAAGTGTGCAGAGTGGCTTGCAGAGCACAAGTGATGCGCTCACCAAACCTCTCGAGGCACTTGAGCAAAACACAATGTCGACCCTCAATGAAGCGACATCCGGCCTCAAAGAAGCGACGTCGTTCAAACCACCCGCGCCCGACCTTGTTGCCGAGGCGACTTCAGACGGCCCCGTTTTGATCGATGCAACGGGTGGCCAAGATAGTGGCTTGCACGCCACAGCTCCTGTCAGCACGCCTGTTGCCCCGAGCGAGGTCGCAGCGATGACGCCAGAAGCTGCGCTTGCCAACGCGTCGCAAACACAGGGCATGACCGGGCTCTTTGACACCCCAGTTCAAACTGAATTCGATATCGCGAGCACAGCCGACTTCGAGTCTGCCGCCCGCAAAGCGCAAGCGGCAGAAAAAGCCTTGGCCAGCGCGCCGACTTCAGCCATGCCTGCGTCGGGATCAAAATCTTGAGCAATACAGAAAAAACCGCTGAGCCCGGCGAACAAAACGAAAGTTTTATGTCGCATCTGGTTGAACTGCGCTCACGCCTCTTGCGAGCAGTCGGCACAATCGTTGTGGTCTTTTTTATTTTATTTCTCTATCCCGGCGCCTCGGATATCTACGACCTGCTCGCAGCACCCATGCTGGCCTCCTTACCGGAGGGCACCCGCATGATTGCAACCGGCGTGATCACGCCCTTCATGGTGCCCGTCAAGGTCACGATGATGGCCGCTTTTGTGATTGCTCTACCCGTCGTCCTGTATCAAGTCTGGGCCTTTGTCGCGCCGGGTTTGTACAAACACGAGCAAAATTTAGCCTTACCTCTGATTGTTTCAAGCTCACTGCTGTTTTTGGCAGGAATGGCGTTTTGTTACTTTGTTGTGTTTCAAACAATCTTTAGCTTCATCGCTTCGTTTGCGCCGCAGTCGATTACACCAGCGCCAGATATCGAGGCTTACCTGACGTTCGTCATGACGATGTTTTTAGCTTTTGGGCTCACGTTCGAAGTCCCTGTTGCGGTTGTACTGCTCGTCCGAATGGGGATTGTGACGATCAAGCAACTAACCGAGGCCCGCGGTTATGTCGTCGTTGGAGCGTTTGTGATCGCGGCCGTCGTCACCCCACCCGATGTCCTAAGCCAATTTTTGTTAGCTGTTCCGCTCTGCATCCTCTACGAGATCGGAATCTTAGTCGCCCGGGGGATCAAGCCCCGCAGCAAAGAAGAGGAAAAGACGACAACACCCGAGTCCACAAGCTGAAAACGGGCTGTTATCAAAGAACTCTTACGACAAATCTCTTGTTGTCTTAGTATTTAAGGTATATCTTTTAGATCTCTAAATTCTATTTGATATGAATCGTTCACATGGTTATGCCTATTTTGGCGCAACCGAACGAACCTTTAAGGGATCATCGTGCTCGCTCATCGTCTTAAACAGGCCCGTCTACGCGCCGGCTTATCCCAGGAAAAACTCGGCAAACTCGCCGGCATCGACCCCATGTCCGCTAGCGCGCGGATGAATCAGTATGAACGTGGCAAGCACTCGCCCGACTATCAGCTGATGTGTCGCGTGGCCGAGATCTTGAACATGCCTGTCAGCTGGTTTTACACCGCTGACGACGAGCAAGCACGCCTCCAAGAGATTTTTTATCACCTTGAGGCCAATACCCGGCGACCTCTGCTCACACAGGCCGAAGCGCTTATCGCCGCAAACCCGCCGAGCAATACCCCCGCAGGCTCAGGCATCACCCAGCCCGGCTCTGCAAACTAAAGCGTGATCGCGGGCTTATTGCGGCCGAACGGGCCGCAAACCCGCAACGACTGAAAGGTTCTGCACTTTCCCGTTTCGGTAGACGCCTAGCTCGATCTTATCGCCTGGCTCCTTCGCGGCGATGCGTGCCATCAGTTTAGGCGTGTCTCCGACTGGACTGCCATCTAGGGTCTGGACGATGTCGCCCACACGCAGTCCGCCTTTTGCTCCCGGACCGTCGCGCAATAGCCCCGCGATGATCACGCCCGTTGGGCGCTCTAATCCAAAGGCCTTCGCCAGATCTGCCGTCATATCCTGTGGCTCAATGCCCAGCCAGCCTCGCTTGACAAACCCATGGGCAATAATTTGTTCCATGACTTTTTGTGCCGCCCCCGCAGGAATCGCAAAACCGATTCCAAGGGAGCCGCCTGTTTTCGAATAAATCGCGGTATTGATTCCCACCAACCGGCCTAAGGTATCAATCAGCGCACCGCCAGAGTTACCTGGGTTAATCGCCGCATCCGTTTGGATGAAGTTTTCATAGGTATTGATACCCAAACCTTGGCGGCCAAGCGCGGAGACGATTCCCATCGTGATGGTTTGCCCCACTCCAAAGGGGTTGCCGATCGCCAACACCACATCACCAATGCGCGGCACATCCTCAGTCAAAAAACGTAACGCATGAAGGCCCGTCAATTGCACCTTTAATACGGCCAGATCGGAATCCGGATCGACACCCACCACCTTGGCACTTGCCTGCCGACCGTCATGCAGGGCCACCACAATTTCATCGGCACCATTAATCACGTGAAAATTCGTCAACACATGTCCGGTCGCGGACACCACCACTCCCGAGCCAAGACTCGTTGCCTGTTGCTGTTGTTTATAGCCGGGCATCTGTTCGAAAAACTTTCGTAAAACAGGGTCCGTTGGCATGACAATCCGCGGGGCCGCAATACGCTTCGTCGTGTGAATATTGATCACGGCAGGCGCCGCCAAGGCAACTGCCTCAGCGTATGAGCCAGGCGCCGCACCAGGCTGAGGCTGTCCGCCAACCGGCAGGGCCGCGCGCTGACCCCCAGAAACGCTCTGTTTATCGGGACGCGCCAACCAATCCGGGCGTAAAGTCACCACCACGAATAAAATCGCTAAACAAACCGTTACTGCTTGAGCAAAAATCAGCCAAATTCGACGCATTTTGTTTTCAGGAAAATTATGACCTCTGTCTCGACCCGCGAACTCTGTGCCTGGCTAGATACCGCCCTCAAGGTCGCATCATTTAAAGACTACTGCCCAAACGGTCTGCAGGTCGAAGGTCTTGAGCGAGTGTCCCATATTATCGCGGGCGTCACCGCAAGTCAGGCGCTGATCGATATCGCGATTGAGCGGGGCGCCGATGCACTACTCGTGCACCACGGCTGGTTTTGGCGAGGCGATGATCCACGCATACGAGGCACGCAACGCACCCGTCTGGCTTCACTTCTTGCAGCAAATATCAATCTTCTCGCCTATCACCTACCCCTTGATGCCCATCCAATGCTGGGGAATAACGCTCAGCTAGCCTCCCGCTTAGGTCTAGTGGTCGCTCGACAAGAACCGATCGTTGGAGACTCAGTCGGCGCGCCGCGTACAGCAGGCTCATCAAATCTGATTTGGCTGGGCTCCATGCCCGGTGCTGCCACCCTTGGTGAGGTAGCCACCCAAGTCGCTTGGCGGCTTGGGCGCGAACCGCTTGTGGTCGGCGCACCCGATCAGCCTGCGAAGACGATCGCCTGGTGTACGGGCGCTGCACAAGGAATGTTTAGCGAGGCGATCGATGCGGGGGCAGATATCTTCATCACCGGTGAGGTGTCAGAACCCACCGTGCACTTGGCACGAGAATCTGGTGTGGGATTTATCGGTGCTGGGCACCACGCCACCGAACGCTATGGCGTCCAGGCGCTCGCCCAGGCAATCCAACAGCAGTTCGGTCTTAAGGTAGACTTTATA
>CAMBPA010000002.1 GCA_945869355.1 Bordetella parapertussis | reverse complement strand
TTCATGCAAGGGCCTGCAAGATTCCCTTAATTGTGTGCGGCGGCGCGGGGGGTAAAACTGACTCCTTGGCCTTGCGCGCAGGAGACTTGGTCGAGGCCACGCATGATGCCTTGTTAGCGCGCTTGCGGAACGTCTTGCGACGTAGTCACGGCTACCCGCGGGCGGTGGATGAGCAAGGCAAGCCTCGCAAGCGTGTCGCTAAGCTAGGGGTTCGGGTACTTTGGGTGGATCAGCCCACGATTTTGCCTGCTGCATGGCAACAAAACGACCCCTTGCAAGGACTGTCTTGCGCCGGCTACGGGTCTAGCGTTAATGTCACAGCTTCTATGGGGTTTGCAGCGGCGAATCAAGTTGTCCAGTTGCTGTTGGCCAGCCATCTTAAGAACTGAGTATTCACACGGCAGCATCTCATGAGTCAAGAATCCGCATTGTCCAAAATCCTATCCCTCGCAGATTTCGAACGAGAGGCTGAGAAGCGTTTGCCCAGACCGATTTTTGGGTATGTTGCGGGCGCATGTGAAGACGGTCAGTCTTTGCGAGCGAACCGCGATGTCTTTGCAGAGTACGAGCTTCTCACGCGTATTCTTGTTGACATCTCGAAGCGGAGTCATCAAGTGGAGGTGTTTGGCAAGACGTACAACGCGCCCTTCGGGTTGGCTCCGATGGGTATTACGGCAATGTCGGCCTATCGCGGAGACATTGTGTTGGCCGAAGCGGCAGCACGCGCAAATGTTCCCATGATCATGAGTGGCTCTTCGTTGATACGTATGGAAGAGTTGATCGAACGCGCCCCGGATGCGTGGTTCCAGGCTTACTTGCCCGGGAAGACGGAACAAATCGCTCCCTTGATTGATCGTGTGGCCACGGCGGGCTTCAAAACATTAGTGATTACTGTGGATACGCCGTCATCCGCCAATCGTGAAAACAATGTCCGCACGGGTTTTTCGACACCGCTTCGACCCAGTGCGCGATTGGCTTGGCAAGGCATTACGCATCCGCGCTGGTTATTTGGCACGTTTTTGAAAACGTTTTTACGCCATGGTATGCCGCACTTTGAGAACTCCTTTGCTACCCGCGGTGCGCCGATTATGTCGGCAAATGTCATGCGAGATTTTTCTTCGCGTGGTCACCTGCACTGGGACCATGTTCGAGCGATCCGCGCTCAGTGGAAAGGGCCAATGGTGATCAAAGGAATCCTGCATCCTGCCGATGCGGCACTGTGCAGACAGTACGGCATGGATGGTGTGATTGTGTCCAATCACGGTGCGCGTCAGTTAGACGGTGCTGTCGCGCCACTCAGGGTGCTGCCTCAGATTCTGGATGCCTTCAAAGACGGTCCTGTGATGCTGGATAGTGGTGTGCGTCGTGGCAGCGATATCGTCAAGGCGATTGCCGTGGGTGCACGTTGCGTATTTTTGGGGCGACCCTTTAACTATGCGGCTGCAGTGGGTGGTCCCGCAGGTGTTGATCACGCAATTTCGTTGTTAGAGCAGGAAGTCTCGCGCAACATGGCTATGATGGGTGTCAATACGCTGAAAGAGTTGACGCCTGAATTTTTAGTACACGTCGGTCGTAAAGATTAAACCTCATTCTCTTTTTTTACATTTTATGCGGAGTCACTATGGCTAACCTCGGATTTTCAATCAATACCCACAAGCACACTGTCAGCAATGCAACGTTGAAGAAGTTTGCCAAGCTGGCAGTAGCAAACATTAGTGACGTCATGAGCCGTACAAACGGTACGGTTGATCTGCGTCCGTTTCACAAGGGTGGTCGAATTCTAGGACGTGCCTTCACAGTCAAAACTGCGCCTGGCGATAACTTAATGGTACACAAAGCGATTGATATGGCCGCGCCTGGCGATGTGATCGTGGTGGATGCGGGCGGTCTGCAACGCAATGCGATCATTGGCGAGATCATGTCCACACTTGCGGCGAGCAAAAAAATTGCTGGCTTTGTGATCGACGGTCCAATCCGCGACGTTGAGAGCCTTGGCAAAAGTAGCTTCCCGGTTTTTGCGCGTGCGATTTCTCATCGTGGCCCATACAAAGAGGGTCCTGGTGAAATCAACGTCACCGTCACGGTTGATGGAATGGTCGTGCACCCTGGCGACATCATTGTTGGCGACCATGACGGTGTCTTCGCCATTCGTCCGGAGATTGCTAACGAGTTAGCCGCTTTGGTGATGGCCGTTGAAAAGAAAGAAAAGGATATTCTGAAACAAATCGCCAAAGGCACCTTGGATCGCAAGTGGGTGGACCAAAGCCTGCGCGCCAAGGGTGTGCTGAAATGAAGAAAAAGGTTGTTCGCTTCGATTTTTGGATCAACCCTGTTTTTGATGAGCATCTCGCCAAATTTAAAGATATTGATTTGACGATATGCCGATATGCTGACGACGAAAAAAAGACGTTGGCGGCACTCAAGGAGGCGCAGATTTACCATATTTGCGCTGCACGCGACGAAGTGCCAAAACAATGGTGGCTTGGCGAAGAGCTGCTTAAACAGTTGCCAAACCTGCTCTGCGCCTCCGCATCAGGCGCAGGTTTTGATCCGATTGACCTCGATGCGTGTAACCGCCATGGTGTGTTGGTCGTGAATCAATCCAGCTGCAATGCCGACTCTGTGGCCGAGCATGCGATCGGCTTGCTTTTATCGGTGAAGCATCGCATCGCCGAGTCTGATCGTGTGATGCGCGCGAATGCTTACACGACGCGTGAAGATCTGATGGGAAACGAAGTCAAAGGCCTGACGATCGGTATCGTGGGGGTTGGCAATATCGGCAGGCGCGTTGCACATCTGGCCAAGGCGTTTGGCATGCAAGTAATTGGGTGTGATCCAAAACTGACCGATGATGAAATCGGCAAGCGTGGCGCTAGGCCAGTCAGCTTTGAGCAGCTCGTGACCCAGTCTGATGTGGTGTCGGTGCACTGCCCGCGTTCCCCTGAAACACTGAATTTATTCGGCGCGCAGCAGTTTCGGGCGATGAAGAAAGGCGCTGTGTTCCTTTCTACGGCACGCGGCGGGATTCATGATGAGAACGCGCTGGTTGAGGCATTACGCGACAAGCATTTGTCTGGTGCTGGACTTGACGTTTGGACGGTCGAGCCACCCGCTATCGACAACCCTCTGCTGTCTTTGCCAAATGTCACGGCCACTTATCACACTGCAGGGGTGACGCATGAGGCGCGCCGCAATGCAGCACGTATGGGTGCCGAACAAATTGAGGGGCTGTTGCGGTGCGAGCGTGCGCCCCGCATGGCGAATCCCGAGGTTTGGCCCGTATTCGTCGAACGTTACAAAAAGATGTTCGGGTAAGTCATAACACCCAAGGCCACGGAAGGGCTTTATATTCAGTTTGGCTGTAGAAAAACGGAACACAACGCGCAGCAGCATAAAAAATAAAAGGAGTGTGTATGACTAGTTTCATCCATAAATTTAGTCGTCTAACGGGGTTGGTTTTGCTGACCGCTTTGGCTTGGTCAACTGGCGCGCACGCCCAGTATCCGAACAAGCCCATCACGATGATCATTGCCTACGTACCGGGTGGTGGCACAGACCTCGTGGGGCGGCTGATCGCGCCCTATATCGAAAAATATTTGGGTAATAACGCACGTATTGTTATATCCAACAAGTCGGGTGCCGGAGGCGGTATTGGTTTCGCTGAACTATCCAGAGCCGCACCAGACGGATACACCATCGGATTTTTGAATACGCCTAATTTGATCTCTATTCCAATTGAGCGCCCATCGACATTTCATTGGAAAGAATATGACTTGATCGGTAATTTGATTGATGACCCGGGTGCATTTGCTGTGCAAACGTCAAGCGACTTTAAGACCTTAATAGACCTAGTTGTTTATGCGAAGGCCAACCCAGGCAAGGTGACGGTCGGGTCAACCGGCGTAGGCTCTGACGACCACCTTGCAATGTTATTTTTTGAAAAAGCGGCTGGGGTGAAATTGACCCACGTGCCCTACAAAGGGTCGGGTGAAACCCGCGGTGCGCTGGTGAGTGGTCAGTTAGTCGTTGGCGCGATCAACGTCGGTGAGGCGCTTGCCTATATCAAAGGTGGGTCGCCTATTCGTATGCTTGGTCAGATGTCGCTCAAGCGGACGGTTCTAGCGCCAAATATTCCGACGTTTGCCGAGCAAGGCTACAGCATGGAAAGCGCCTCGCTACGTGGTTTGGCGGCCCCCAAAGGCTTGCCGCCAGAAATTCGCGAGCGCTTAGTTAAGGCGGTTGCCCAGGCTGCTTCAGATCCTGAGTACATCAAAAAGGCCGGCGAGTTGTTTGCACCGATCCGTTATCTGGCACCGCCTGCATACGCCCAAGAATTGGCTGATAATGAAAAAATGTTGCAGCAATTATGGAAGGACATGCCCTGGAAGGAGTGAGGCATCAGGCTTCACATCAAACCAGCCGCGCAGGCCGTTCGATAGACGAACTGCTTGCGCGTCGGGCAAGTCGCTCAGGTGCAGGACCTCTTCCTGCACCGGACCTGAATTTAGCAGGCGCGTGCGCATCGTCCCCCCCAGTAAACCGGAAGCTAGCGGCGGCGTAAGCCATACCCCTTGTTTGAGCAGATAGATGTTTGAGCGACTTCCTTCGCACAACTCTTGACGTTCATTTACAAAAATCTGATCAAAATACACGCTGTGTGTGCTGAGCCATGCAGTGGTGGCGTCATACCAAGGCCGGTGTGTAGTTTTATGTTGTAGCAGTGGCTCGGTGCTCTTTAGCACGAGCGCAGAGAGCCCGATCAACGGTGACCCAACGAGCGCGCCCAGTGGCGCAGCCTGCACCGATAGCGCACCTGATTGGTTCAGCAACAGCCTGACACGCCGTGAGATTCCTGTGAGGTCTGAGCATGCGGCTTGAACTGCTTGCGTGATTGTGAAGTCGCCCGGGTAAGGGTAGCCAAGAGTGCTTGCAGAGTGCGCCAGACGCGCTAAATGTTCTGGCATCAAATCAATGAGGCCGGCATCATTGGCATGCATGGTTTCGATCAGGTCAGGAGGCAAGGTTGTCATGGCGTCTGTAGGGTTAAGCGAGTATGCGTGCCTTCCAGTGGCATTCTTCCCACTCTTGCTCGGGGTCGGAATCATAGACGATACCTCCACCGACATGATAGAGGCCCATGCCGTCTTGCGCATTGAGCACCAAGGTACGAATCGCCACGTTCAAAGAAAAGTCCCCATTGGGTGCTAGCCAACCCAGGCTTCCGCAGTAAAGCTCGCGCGGTGCAGTCTCAGTCTCTTGAATGCGTCGCATTGCGGCAATTTTTGGCGCACCTGTAACAGAGCCGCAGGGAAAGAGGGCTTTTAAAATCATCTCTAGGTTTGTACTGTGCGCAATACGCGCTTGCACGGTCGATGTCATCGTCCAAACAGAGGGGTACTTTTCAAGCGAGAACAGAGGGTTTGCGGTGACGCTACCGGGGATAGCGACACGGCCCAGATCATTGCGTAATAGGTCCACAATCATGAGGTTCTCAGCGCGATTTTTCGCGCTGGCTACTAAGCCTTGCCTAAACGCGTGATCTTGCGCGGCATCGGTGGAGCGTGGTGCGGTCCCTTTCATGGGACGGGTGGTCAAGCAGTCACCGGTTCGTGCCAAAAACAACTCAGGTGAGAAGGACAGTACGGTGCGGGCGCCATCTTCGATAAACGCCGCGTGCCCGACGGGGTGCTTGGCTGCAATGCGTTTGTACAGCGTTGCGGGATCACCGCGCATCTTCACGGCCATCGGAAACGTAGCGTTGATCTGATAGACCTCGCCCGCGGCAATCCATTGACGAATTTGATGAATACGTTCTACATAGGCCTGCTTTGAGAGAAGGGGGGTCACGCTGTCGATGCTTGCCGAGGGGTGCTGTGCGTCTTGTGGTGTCACCTCAGGCCAAGGCGCCTCAAGCTTCATGTTCTCGAACACGAGAGCCGTGAGGCGTGGTGTTGTCGCCTGCGCGCGTTCAGGGTGGGTGATGTTGGCGTGCGTGGCTAACTGCGATTCAAACCACTCGCCCAGCTCGTAGTCTAGTAATAAGGCGATCCAGTGGCCGGCGCGTTGGACTTGTGCGATACGTGCGAATGCATCGGGCAACTCGTCTCGAGCACGCGCCTCAATACGACACAGCGGGTTCGTTAAGACCCGAGCCTCGCCGCTTAGGCGATCTTCAAAACGACAATGCGTCATGTGCGTGCCATGAACTCATGTAAAACTTCACCTGTATGCGAGCGTTTGCGGACATTGACAACTTGTTCGGGCGTGCCTTCGATCACAAGACGGCCGCCACCCGAGCCCCCTTCCGGGCCAAGGTCGAGTAGCCAGTCTGCCTCGGCGATGATATCTAGATTGTGCTCGATCACCACGACTGTGTTGCCCGCTTCGACCAAGCGATGCAGGACGCGAATGAGTTTTTCTACGTCTGCCATGGAAAGGCCCACCGTCGGTTCGTCCAGAACATAAAGGGTATGCGGCAAACGGGAGGCCCGGCCTGTCGTGATCACGCCTTCTGTCATACGCGCTTTGGCAAGCTCGGTGACGAGTTTGATCCGTTGGGCTTCACCACCCGACAGTGTCGGAGAAGGTTGCCCCAGCGTCAGGTAGCCCAGACCCACATCTTGCATCAGTTCAAGCGGATGACGAATCTTTGGGTGGGCTGCAAAGTAGCCGATCGCGTCATCGACTTCCATGGTGAGCACTTCGCCCGCATGTTTGTCTCGCATGCGCACCGCGAGCGTGTCCGTGTTGAAGCGAGCACCGCGGCATGCATCACAGGGCACTTTAATATCTGGCAGGAAACTCATTTCGAGGGTTCGCATGCCTTGACCTTCACAAATGGGGCAGCGTCCATCGCCTGTGTTGAAAGAGAAGCGCCCCGCGCCCCAACCCCTGATGCGCGCCTCATTGGTATCGGCGAACTGCTTGCGTACGTCATCCCAGAAACCAATATAGGTGGCAGGACAGGAGCGCGGAGTCTTTCCAATCGGCGTTTGATCCACTTCCAATACGCGGTCGAGCGCCTGCCAACCTGTGATGTCCTCGCAGCCCTTCCAGGCAGGCGTCCCGCGCACGGAAAGTGCCACCGATAAATTATCGAGTAATACCTCGCGTGCAAGTGTTGATTTGCCGGAGCCGGATACACCTGTGACAACACTTAATCGACCAATTGGAAAACGCGCATCGACATGTCGCAGGTTATGCAGCTTGGCGCCCTTGACCGTCAACATGGCCAGGTTTTTCGTGATGGGACGACGCGGTTGAAGCGGGTGCTTGAGCGGCTCACGTAGGTAACGCCCCGTTGTGGATTCAGGAGCGTTCATCAAATCTTGTAGGGTACCTTGTGCGACTACACGCCCCCCTCGCACGCCGGCGCCCGGACCAATGTCAATCACATGCTCGGCGCGTCGAATTGTATCGTCATCGTGCTCGACGACGACCAGGGTGTTTCCGTTTTTCTCCAGTTTTGACAGCGCCCCTAACAAAATACGATTGTCACGAGGATGCAGACCGATCGTCGGTTCATCCAGCACATAGCAGACCCCCTGCATATTTGAGCCAAGTTGCGCAGCGAGTCTTATGCGTTGTGCTTCTCCGCCAGATAAGGTGGGTGCCGCCCGATCAAGGGCGAGATAGCCTAAACCTACTTCCTGCATAAACTGAAGGCGTCCGCGGATTTCGCTGAGGATGTCCCGTGCAATGTCTGCATCGCGCCCGCGTAATACGAGCCCGGTAAAGAACGTGTGCGCATCCGATACGGCCAGACCCGCAAGCTCGGCAATCGATTTTTCGCGCCAAAGCACGGAGCGCGATACGGGATTGAGTCGCGCGCCGTCGCACTGGACGCACACGCGTGTTTCGCCTTCATATGAGGCGTTCCAAGTATTTTCTTCGCCGGTTTGTTCGGCGTCGAAGCCTTGTAGTTGAAGTCCGGTACCAAAGCAGCCCGTACACCAGCCATGCTTGGAGTTGTACGAGAACATTCTTGGATCTGGCTCGGGGAAGCTCGTGCCACAGCTTGGGCAAGCGCGCTTGACGGAGAAGTGCGTTTGCTCAAGCACGGATGCCATGTCGCTATGAAGCTTGTCGAGTGGCCAGATCACGCTCATGACGCCTTGGCCGTATTCGAGCGCGCTACGAACGCCTTCGCGCAAGGCTGTTTCATTTTTTGCTGCGATGACGAGATCGCAGACGGGCAATTCAATGTTGTGCTCTTTAAAGCGATCCAAGCGCGGCCATTTTGCAGTGCCGATGAAGGCATTATCGACACGCAAATGCGTAAAGCCTTTGCCTGCTGCCCATTTTGCGAGGTCGGTGTAATACCCCTTGCGTGCGGTGACGAGCGGCGCAAGGAGGCCGATACGCTCGCCCTTGTGGTCACGCAAAATTCGCGCCACGATTTGATCGGCGCTTTGGGGTTCGACACTGACGCGACAGTCCGGGCACATTTGTGTACCGAGTTTCATGTACATCAGCCGCAGAAAGTGATGGATCTCGGTCATGGTGGCAACAGTGGACTTGCGGCCCCCGCGGCTAGTGCGTTGTTCGATCGCGACCGTGGGTGGTATGCCAAAGATTGCGTCGACATCCGGTTTGCCTGCTGGTTGCACGATAGCGCGCGCGTAGGCGTTTAAGGATTCGAGGTACCGGCGTTGTCCCTCGTTGAACAGAATATCGAAGGCAAGCGTCGATTTACCGGATCCAGAGACACCCGTAATCACCGTGAACTTGCCGTGCGGGATACTGACGCTGATATTCTTTAAGTTGTGCTCGCGCGCATGCAAGATGTCAATTTGGCTTGCCGCGCGACGGCGTTCTTTGAGCACCGCCTGAAGGGGTTTGCCAGAGGCCTCAGACAATGTGCTGCCAATCGCATCGGGTGTCATGGCAACGGCGTATTCACGTAACGCCTCGCCCGTGTATGACCGAGGCTCTTGCATAATGTCTTGCGGGCTACCGGTCGCGATGACTTCACCGCCTGCATCGCCTCCCGCGGGGCCTAGATCGATCACCCAGTCGGCAGAACGAATCACATCAAGGTTGTGTTCGATGATCAGTAAGGTGTGGCCCGCACCCAGTAGCTTACGAAACGCGCGCATCAACCTTGCCACATCATCAAAATGCAGACCCGTTGTGGGCTCGTCAAATAAAAACAAGCTACCTTTTTTCGTAAGCTTGACGGTCGAGATTCCGCTGCGTGCCGCTTCCGCCAGATGCACTGCTAATTTCAGTCGCTGCGCCTCGCCACCCGATAGCGTTGGAACGGGCTGACCAAGTTTGACGTATTCCAAGCCGACATCAGCTAGGGGTGCGAGGCCAAGTTGCACATCGCGTAGGCCTTTGAAAAATTCAAGCGCTTCCGAGACGGTCATATCTAAGACGGCATCGATCGAAGCGCGTCGCCCCAGGTGTTCGATTTCTACTTCGCGCACTTCAGGCCGGAAGCGCTTACCGTCGCAGTCGGGACAGCGTATGTAGATGTCAGACAAGAACTGCATTTCGACGTGTTCAAAGCCCGTGCCGCCACAGGTCGGGCAACGACCATCGCCGCTGTTGAAGCTAAAAGTCCCGGCGGTGTAGCCTCGCTCGCGTGCAACAGGCGCTTGGGCAAACAGTTTGCGAATGGGATCGAAGGCGCCCACATAGCTTGCGGGATTAGAGCGTGCGGTTTTTCCAATTTGAGCCTGATTGACCATCACGACGTCAGCGAGCTGCTCCGCGCCCAGTATGCGATCAAAGGCCCCCGGCGACTCGGTGGGTTTGCCCAAGATTTTGAGCAAACCTGGGTAGAGCACGTCTTGGATGAGCGTCGACTTGCCGGATCCGGAGACACCCGTCACACAAACTAGCCGCCCCAACGGAATTTCAATCGATACGTTTTTTAGGTTGTTGGCGGTGACCCCTTCGAGCAATAACCGTGGCGTGTTGGGAGACACGGGCAGTGGTCGAGGCGCTTCGACCTTCAAGACGCCGCCCATATACTTGCCGGTTAAGGTGAGTGCTTCTTTTAAAGCACTGGGGGTGCCATCAAACACGATCTGGCCACCACGCTCACCAGGTCCGGGACCTACATCGATCACGCGATCGGCCGCAATCATGACTTGCGGATCGTGTTCGACCACAACGAGGGTGTTACCCGCGTCGCGCAGTCTATGCATCACCTCGACGATGCGGTGGATATCTCTGGGGTGCAGGCCGATCGAGGGCTCATCTAGCACAAAAAGCGTGTTGACAAGAGACGTGCCCAAGGCCGTCGTCAGATTGATACGTTGTACTTCGCCACCAGATAGCGTTCGACTTTGTCGATCGAGTGTGAGGTAGCCAAGGCCCACATCGCATAAAAACTTAAGTCGCGCACGGATCTCAGCCAGCACCAAATCCATTGCTGCGTCGAGGCTGCCGGCGAACTTCACACTGTTGATGAACTCGCGCAACTGCACAATCGGTGTCAACATCAAATTCCGGACAGACTTACCATCGATGCGCCACAGTAACGCGTCAGGCTTGAGCCGTGCGCCTTGACAGGTCGGACAAGGCGTGTAGCTGCGGTATTTGGACAGCAGCACACGCACGTGCATTTTGTAGGATTTGGTTTCGAGCCAGTCAAAGAAACGCTGTACGCCATACCATTGCGTTTTCCAGGCTTGATTGCCGCCTTTCCAAAGTGGGTCGCCGTGCAACACCCACTCTTGGTGTTCTGGGGGCAAGTGCTTCCATGGCGTATTGATCGAGACATTCGCCCGTTTGGCGTATTTTTCTAGCTCAACCTGAGATTCCTTGTAGCTAGGCGTCTGCCAAGGCTTGATCGCACCGCCTTCCAGCGTTTTATTCTCGTCAGGGATGACTAAACCAAAGTCAATGCCAATCACGCGCCCAAAGCCTCGACAGGCTTCGCATGCGCCCAAGGGTGAGTTAAACGAGAACGTGCTCGGCAGGGGATCGCTATAACTGATATTGCAATCCGCGCAATGTAGCTTGTCGCTATATTTCCAGACCTCAGTGTCGTTGCCCTCCTGATCCAAGGCATGCACTGCGATCAGACCATTACCCATTTTCAAAGCGATATCTAGTGCTTCCATCACGCGCGAGGTGTCCGCGCCCGCCATACGAAAACGATCTTGCACCACGCGCAAGGTGCGCAATGCTGGCGAGAGCATCGCGGTTTTTTTCTTGCTAGCTTTCGCGAGTGCTTTGGTTGCAGAGGGCTCAGGCGTGATGCCTACTTGCGTCGGGCCTTCATCGGCATGCACGCGTGTGTAGCCTTGCTGGTCTAAAAAGCCACGTACCTCTTCTTCGGTAAAGTTTGCGGGAACCTGCACGGGAAAGGTGACGACGAGCCTCGGGTCGCCTGCACGTGTGGCGCGGTCAGTCATGGCGCTAAAAATTGAGGCGGTGCTGTCGCGGCAAACCGCTTGCCCGCAGCCACGACACATCAACTGAGCTCCGCGCGCAAATAGCAGTTTCAGATGATCATTGAGCTCGGTCATCGTGCCAACGGTGCTGCGCGAGCTGCGCACGGGGTTGGTTTGATCAATCGCGATCGCAGGCAGAATGCCTTCGATCCGGTCGACCACAGGCTTATCCATGCGGTCCAGGAACTGTCGGGCGTAGGGAGAGAAGGTTTCGACGTATCGACGCTGCCCCTCCGCATAGAGCGTGTCAAAGGCGAGTGAGCTTTTGCCCGAGCCGCTTACGCCCGTCACAACGGTCAACTCGCCTGTATTGAGGGTGATATCGAGGTTTTTTAGGTTGTTCTGGCGCGCGCCAGTAATGCGAATCGTGGGGTTCATGTCGCAATCATAGAGCGGGCTAGCTGGGCTTGGGTCGGTTGAATGTGCGATAACCGGGCCAGATTTAGGGTAATATAGGCAGTTCCCTACCGGAGAATTGCTATGGCTTCAGAAACAAAACGTACGCGTCGCAACACTCTCGAGCGCCGTTGCTTGGGCAAGGCCTTCAAGCGCCTGTTCGTCAACGCTCCTAAAGGTGTGTTCAAAATGCTTGAGAAAGTCAAGAAAGCCTGAGCATTGGCACATTGACCGGTCTTCGCAGCGTTCTGCGTAGACCAAAATGATTGAAGTGAAAGGCCGCTGACATTGTCAGCGGCCTTTTTGCTTTTGACCTAACCGAGACTGACTTGACGCGGTGAGCAGATCGGTTGACTATCCTAAGAGCGTCAACGAACGTATGCAAACCTAAGTAAAAATAAACATAAACTGGAGATATCAAGCATGAGCGGGTCAAAACGTTGGGTAAATCGTCCTGAAGGATCGACCTGGGGTGATTTTGGACCGGACGACCAACGGGGTCGCATCAATCTCTTGACACCAGCCAAGCTTAAACAAGGCATTGCCGAAGTCAAAGAGTTTCAACCTTTCTGCTTGAGCCTGCCGCTTGATTTGCCGGGTGGAAATCTGTTGAACCCTCGGCGTTTCCCGCCAGTCATTCGACCCACGTTGCGTGGTGATCGTCCCAATATGAACTACGGTTTGTTTCGCGACAACGAGCAACACACGGATGTGATCAGTGATGATTTGGTCGTGATGCACCTTCAATATTCCACGCAATGGGATAGCTTGGCGCACGTTGGGTCTCGCTTTGACGCAAATGGTGACGGCATCCCTGAGTCGGTTTATTACAACGGCTACCGTGCAGGCGACGATATTCAAGGCCCGACCGACGCGAAAGACGCTGGTGTGCCACACCCAGGTGACCAGCGTTCGACCTCGAATGCGACGGCGTTGGGTATTCAAAATATGGCAGAGTCCTGCGTGCAGGGGCGGGGTGTCATGCTCGACTTCCACGCGCATTTTGGTAATAAACGTGAGATCGTTGGCTACGACACGCTCATGCGGGTGATGGAACAAGACAAAGTGGTTGTAGAGCCAGGTGATATGGTGTGCTTGCACACGGGCTTTGCGCAAATATTGATGGACATGAAAGGGAAGCCTGATCTGCATACATTGGAAAACAGTTGCGCTGCGTTGAACGGTCGTGACAAGAAATTATTGAACTGGATCACCGACAGTCAGTTGGTCGTGCTGATGGCGGACAACTACGCCGTAGAACACTATCCTGCTGTCGATCATGTGGGTTGTTGCGCGACCTTGCCGTTGCATGAACACTGCTTGTTCAAGCTCGGTGTGCATTTAGGTGAGATGTTTTACCTTACGCCTCTGGCCAAATGGCTGCGTGAACACGGGCGCAATCGCTTCTTGTTGACGGCACCACCCCTACGCTTACCCGGTGCAGTGGGGTCTCCGTCAACGGCTGTCGCAACGGTTTAAGCGCTTGATTGAAAAGAGTGTTGATCGTACGCCCTCAACATATTGAGGGCGTCTTTTTGAGAAGAAGATGAAAAACGTTATCAGAATTGGATCTGGCGCCGCCTGGTGGGGTGACCGAGTAGAACCTGCGGCACTCAATGCAGAGAAAGGTGATTTAGATTACTTGTGTTTTGAAACTATGGCGGAGGCCACAGTGTCGGCCGCGCAGGTGCGCGCACGGCGTGACCCGAGTTTTCCTGGGTACGACACGTATCTCGATGACCGGATGCGTGCGGTATTGCCCGCCTGTATGGCGCGTGGGACCAAGATCATCAGCAACCAAGGTTGGATTAACCCTGACGCCGCTGCGCAGCGGGTGGTGTATTGGCTCAAGGAGTTTGGTTACGCCGGCATTAAAGTCGCCTCGGTGAATGGAAGCTTAATCACGGAGCATGTACTTGAACTGACCGACACCATTCTTGAAAACGGCAAGCCCACTGCGAGCCTGCAGTCAACGCTGATTTCTGCCGAAGTCTATCAAGGGGCTGAGCCAATCGTGCAAGCCTTACAGGCGGGCGCCCAAATCGTGATCACTGGCCGTGTGGCGGACCCGTCGATATTTTTAGCGCCCATGATGTTTGAGTTTGGCTGGGATCCTCTGGATCACGTGAAGTTAGGACAAGGGACGGGCATCGGTCACCTTCTGGAGTGCGGGGCGCAAGCGACGGGTGGATATTTTTCTGATCCAGGATTTAAGGATGTGCCAGAGCCTTGGAATTTTGGTTTTCCGATCGCCGAGGTCAGCCCGGACGGCAGCGCTGTAATCAGCAAAGTTGCGGGTACAGGCGGGGCGATCACACTGCAAACAATTAAAGAACAGTTGTTGTATGAAGTGCATGATCCCTTTAATTATTTAACACCTGATGTGGTGGTGGACTTCTCTACGGCTGTGCTGGAGCAGGTCGGTACCGATCGCGTGAAGGTTAGTCACATCGGCGGCAAGCCTCGCACGTCCACCTTGAAGGTGTCGATTGGTTGCACCGAGGGGTTTATCGGAGAAGACATGTTTTTTTACGCCGGCCCAGGAGCCCTGCGTCGCGCGCAGCTCGCCAAGAAGATTTTGGAAGAGCGCTTCAAGATTGTGAAGCTCGAGGCAGAAGACATTCGAATCGACTACCTTGGCTTGAATGCGATCCACGGCGATGCAACGCCTAAAGACGCGCCAGAGCCCTATGAGGTGGCGGTGCGAGTTGCCGCGCGCACAAAGACACGAGAGCAGGCGGCCAAGGTTGGTCGTGAGGTAGACGGTATGGCAGTGTCTGGTATTGCGCATACTGGCAAGCGTGTGCCGCATCAGGATCGCACTCGTGAAGTCATCGGGGTCTGGTCTTCACTGGTGCCCCGCGAACGTGTGACCCCCTCTGTAAACTATTTTGTGAGTTGAGCCATGAAAGTAAAACTTCAACATGTTGCGCATGCCCGCTCCGGGGATAAGGGCGACACCTCGAATATCGCCGTCTTTGCCTACACGCCCGAGTTATATCCGCTCTTGAAAGAGCAACTGACTGCTGAGCGATTCAAGGCCTTTTATGCAGGCGCTATTAAAGGCGTAGTGACGCGCTATGACGTGGACCGACTGCACGCAATGAATTTTGTGGCGCAAGGCGCGCTTGGGGGGGGAGTCTCGCGTAGTTTGTGTCTGGATAATTATGGCAAGGCGTTATCCGCTGCGGTGTTGAATTTTGAGTTAGAGGTACCCGAGGCATTACGGCCCCAGTTGCGAGGCCAACATCTTTTGCCCAAGGCCTAATACCTTACTTGTATCAAATCATCAGTCCACCATCAACGGAGAAGAGACATCAATCATGAAAAAAAATAATGGTTTTAAATGGCTAGGGATATTCACCTCAGTATTCGCTGCGTGGGTGCTGGGGTCTTCGGGCGCAGCGGCGCAAACCGCGTTTGCTGACCGTCCGATTCGAATCGTCGTACCTTACCCGCCTGGTGGGACAACGGACCTATTGGCTCGTGCGGTGGCGCCTAAACTCGGCGAGCGCCTTGGCCGCACTGTCGTGATCGACAATCGTCCCGGTGCAGGTGGCGTGATTGGTTCGCAGCAAGTGGCGAAATCACCCGCGGATGGGCATTCGTTGGTCTTTGCCAGTATTGCTTCGCATGGAATTATTCCGGCACTGCAAACGCCGCCACCTTACGATCCTGTCGCGGATTTTGTCCCAATCACCTTGGTGGCGAGTACGCCAAACGTGTTGCTCGCGAATAACAACTTGCCCGTTAAAAACTTAAAAGAGCTGATTGCTCTGGCCAAGGCCAAGCCCGGCACAATTACATTTGGATCGACCAGTCATGGTGGTTCGCCCCACATGAGTGGCGAACTCTTTAAGTCCATGGCGGGGATTGATATCTTGCATGTGCCCTACAAAGGCGGATCACCGATGTTGGTGGACTTGATTGGTGGTCAAGTCAGTATCGGTATTGATAACTTGCCGTCCTCGATGGCATTTATTAAGTCGGGAAAGGTCCGTGCGCTAGCTGTGACAACGACCAAACGTTGGCCAGGTGCTCCAGATATTCCCACGATGGCGGAGGCAGGCGTCCCCGGCTATGACGTATCGGCCTGGTTTGGCCTCATGGCCCCGGCAGGCACGCCACAGCCCCTGGTGGATGAGCTTAGCCGTCATTTGATGGCGATTTTGCGTACGCCTGAAATTGAAAAGCAGTTTTTCGACCTGGGTGCGCAGCCGGTTGGCGATACGCCCGCGCAATTTAAGGCATTTATTGTTGGGGAGCGCGATAAATGGAGTGCCTTGGCAAAGTCCAATAACATCAAGCTGAACTGAGCGTATACCCGAAGTTATATGCTCATTGTTGACGCCCCCCATTGGATGGGGCAAACTGAGCACGTTACTGAACTTTTCTTAAGGACCGAGCCATGCGTCGATCACTTATCGCTGTTGTGTTGACAGCAGCCTTCTTGTTTCCAGTTGTAGGAAGTGCCAAGACCTTCAAATGGGCTAGCCAGGGCGATATCCTGACTCTTGATCCACACTCACAAAATGAGGGCCTGAACATTGCCGCCAACTTATGGGTGTATGACCCCTTGTTGGCCTACAACGAAAAGTTTGATG
>CAMBPA010000001.1 GCA_945869355.1 Bordetella parapertussis | reverse complement strand
TAGGTGAATGAATCGTAGTTGTCGATCATGAGAAGCATAGTAAGTCCTAAGTCATTGATTTCAATAGAAACTAGTATGGAGTTATGTTTGAGGACGTATCGATCTCTGCGGCTACTAGACTTACAACATTTACACTAAACTCAAGATCTCGAGTGTTGTGACCGTAGCAAGTGTAAGCGAGTAGCAAGCTCAAGCTCAACGCTACTTTAGGCGACCAAGCTTGTTTGCAAATCCCCAAGCGGTTTGGATTGCAAAGTCGTACACTTTTTAGTCGCGTTTAATTCTATTCCCCGATCGTAGATAAATCGTTTTTTAGGAGCCCATGATGGCTGATCTCGATGTCTATAAAAAACAGAAATTTGGTCAAAAAATTGGTTTTGGTAAACAGCCGGCATTATTAATTATCGATTTTCAGGTAGGGTTTGCTGACGCGGACGTGCTTGGCGGTTTCAATATGCTGAGTGCGATTGAGCAAACATCAAAATTACTAAAGATCGCGCGTAGCTCGAAAGTGCCTGTTGCGCACGTGCGATTTGCAACAGAAATGCAAGGCGACGACATTGGCACATTTGCGGTCAAGGTGCCATCGCTTAGGAAGTTATCGCCTGACTCGAAAGACGCGCAGTTTGTCGAAAGTGTCCGACCTAAGAAAGGCGAGTGGGTCTCTACCAAACGCCACGGGTCAGCTTTTTTTGGTACAAACTTGGCGGCATGGCTTAATTTTATAGGCGCAGATACGTTATTCATCACGGGCTGCACCACGAGTGGTTGTGTGCGCGCGAGCACGATTGACGCATCAGCCTACGGCTTGCGCCCGATGGTCGTGACAGACTGCGTAGGGGATCGCGCAGAGGGGCCTCATCGGGCCAATCTGTTTGATATGGAGCAGAAGTATGCGGACTTGGTGACGTCCAAGCAAGTAGTTGCATATTTTAAAGCGCTCAAGAATAAGTGAGCTAGCCTGTCGGTAGCCTGTTTGCCTGATTAGAACGGTTGGTCAAGACCGTTTTGTACTTGTTCAGCGGCGCGCAACACTGCGCGGGCCTTTGCTTCGGTTTCCAGCCATTCCATTTCTGGATCTGAGTCCGCAACGATACCCGCTGCAGCTTGCACGTACAGCATGCCGTCTTTGATGATGCCGGTACGGATAGCGATGGCCACGTCCATTTCACCGCCGTAACTCAGGTAACCTGCGGCGCCGCCGTAGATACCTCGACGCACAGGTTCGAGCTCGTCAATCATTTGCATGGCACGTACTTTTGGTGCGCCGGTTAGTGTTCCCGCTGGGAATGACGCACGCAACACATCCATATTGCTCATGCCGGCTTCGAGCGTGCCCGTCACGTTTGACACCAAGTGCATCACATGAGAGTAGCGCTCAATCACCATGGTGTCGGTGACTTCGACGGAGCCGATCTTGGCCACGCGGCCGACATCGTTACGCGCGAGATCAATCAACATCACGTGTTCGGCGCGCTCTTTCGGATCGGCCAGCAGTTCGGCTGCGAGTGCGGCGTCTTCTGCGGGTGTGCCGCCACGTTTACGTGTACCGGCCAAGGGGCGGATCGTGATGCAGGTTTCTGGCGCTTGGCCCACAGGCGCGCCTTCGGGTAGGGGGATGGCTTCCTGACGCACCAGAATTTCTGGTGATGCTCCCACCACTTGAAAATCGCCAAAGTTCCAGAAGTACATGTAGGGCGATGGGTTCAGCGAACGAAGCGCTCGGTAAAGCGATAGAGGTGAGTCACTAAAGGGTTTGGTGATGACTTGGCCGACCTGAACTTGCATCAAGTCGCCTGCAGCGATGTATTCTTTGGCGCGACGCACAGCTGCCAGATAGTCGGCTTTAGCGAAACTGCGTTGTTCTTTCGTGACCACGCTTGCATGGCTATAGGGAATTTCTACCGGCTTACGTAACTTAATGCGCAAGTCTTTCAGACGTTGTAGCGCCCGGTTATAGGCTTCCGGCTCTGAGGGGTCTGCGTAGACCATCAAGTAAATCCGGCCGGCTAGGTTGTCGACAATGACGAGTTCGTCGGTTTGGAGCAATAAAATATCGGGCGGACCTTCGCCCATTCCAGCTGGATACGGTTTGGCGGCTGGGCCAAGTTTGGGTTCGATATGTCGTACCGCGTCATAGCCAAAGTATCCGGCTAGCCCACCCGCAAACCTTGGCATGCCAGGACGTAACGCAACTTTAAAGCGTGCCTGGTAGTCGGAGATAAAGCGCAGGGGGTCGCCGTTGTACGTCTCCACGACTTTATCGTCACGCAAAACGTTGGTTGTCGTGCCGCGAGCCTCAATGACATTGCGGGCGGGTAGACCGATGAATGAGTAACGACCAAAGCGCTCGCCACCCACGACGGACTCGAGCAAGCAGGAGTTTTTGCCGTTTTGCGGGCCGTTGTGCGCAAGCTTCAGATAAATGCCCAGGGGCGTATCGAGGTCAGCGTAGGTCTCGGCCACCAACGGAATGCGGTTGTAGCCTTGTGCCGCAAGGGCTTTGAATTCAAGTTCAGTCATCTGTTTAGGCGGTTCTCGCAGTTAGCAAACCGGGTTAAGCAATAAAAAAAGCCCGGCCATGGTTGGACGGGCTTGGTTTGTACTGTTGGCTATTCGCTTATCGCGATTAAGCCGGACTTTGACACACCGTCACCCGGAACAGAAACGCCACCAGCGCCAAGAGGCGACAGGTACGGAAGCGGTGCGTAGTGACAAGGTCATCGTTAATCTCTATTTAACGTTCTGAAACCCACTGGGCTGCATGTTCAATCGAATCTACTATAGCATCGACATCCAGCGAATGCACGCTCTGGCCTTCGTTGTACCCATAGGGCACCGCTAGGAAAGAGCAGCCTGCGGCGCGGGCGGAGAGGGCATCATTCACAGAATCCCCCACTGCAACGGTCCGATTTGGTGAGCTTTTGAGTAATTTGCAGGCATGCAGCATCGGTGCTGGGTGCGGTTTGCGCTCGGCCAGCGTATCGCCGCAGACGATGGCCTGTAGGTACTTGGCCAAGCCGGTGCGCTCAAGCAACGGCACGGCAAACTCGGCATTTTTGTTGGTCACCACGGCCATGCGCATACCCATCGCCTGCAGCCTATCTAGGCCGGGACGTACGCCGTCAAAAATGATGGCTTGATCGCCGTTGATGCGGTGGTAGTTGGCCGTATAAGATACTTTGGCTTGCTTGAAGAGCTCGGCCGAAGGGGCTTGCCCGGCCTGAACACTCGTGAGGACGCGCCGAATCAGATTGTCGGAGCCCTTGCCGATGTAGGTGGCAATTTCCGCTTGGGTGATGGCCGCAAACTTTAAGTCGGCCAGCATGGCGTTAACCGCCACCGTAAAGTCAGGAATCGTATCCATCAAGGTGCCGTCCAGGTCGAGCAGAACGGCGTCAAACGCTAAAGACGAGCAGGTGTGCGCGGAGGTCATTGATCGGCGAGTGCAATCTGGGCGCGCATCGCGTTAATCACGGTTTGATAGTCGGGCTGCCCAAAAATTGCTGAGCCTGCAACGAAGGTATCGGCGCCCGCTGCGCGAATGTCTCGGATATTGTCCGTCTTGACACCGCCATCCACTTCAAGCGCGATGGCTTGTCCGCCAGCCTGGCGGTGCGCGTCGATCAGTTTGCGTGCGGCGCGCAGTTTTGTAAGGGTCGCAGGGATAAAGCTTTGACCGCCAAATCCCGGGTTCACCGACATCAGCAGAATGATGTCGACCTTGTACATGACATGCACGAGCCAATCCAACGGCGTGGCAGGGTTAAATACGAGCCCTGCTTTACAGCCCTGCTCGCGGATGAGGGCCAGGCTGCGATCCACGTGACGAGAGGCTTCGGGATGAAACGTAATCACGTTGGCGCCTGCTTTGGCAAACATCGGAATCAGGCTGTCGACCGGTTCGACCATTAGATGCACGTCAATCGGCACGTCCACGTGGGGGCGAATCGCCTCACAAACCATAGGGCCAATCGTCAAATTGGGAACGTAATGGTTGTCCATGACGTCAAAATGGATCCAATCGGCGCCGGCGGCGACAACATTTCTAACTTCTTCACCCAGTCGGGCGAAGTCCGCAGATAAAATACTGGGAGCGATGCGAGCTGTCGTCAAGGCGGTTGTTTCTGGCATGATGTGCGAACACCGAGTCGGATTAACGCTCATTATTGCAGTTTTCTCTGGATGTGCATGTGAAACCTTTTGAACTTTCTGTGGCGGTCGAGCCGCACTTTGTAGCGGATCAGTCCAATCCGGCCAAACAGCAGTTCGTTTTTGCCTACAAAGTCCGCATTACCAATACGGGCGAGCGACCCGCACAAGTGATTAGTCGCCACTGGGTCATTACGGACGGCGATCAGGCCGAACAAGAGGTTCGTGGCTTGGGTGTGGTGGGGCAACAGCCCTTACTCGCCCCGGGCGAAACCTTCGAATACACCAGTGGTTGTCCGTTAAAGACGCCCGTGGGAACCATGCGTGGTAGTTACCACTGTGTGGGGGAAAACGGCGTGCCGTTTGAGGTCGATATTCCTGAGTTTGTGCTGGCCATGCCACGCACCTTGCATTGAAATCGTTCATGATCAGTTCACATCAACCTATGCGTCTACTTTGGGTTAGTTTTTTGTTGGTCCTGTTAGCGGGCTGTACCTCCGTGAGTGAGCCTCCTGCGCCTGCGGCGCCCGCACCTGCTCCTGGGCCTGTTGTCATACCGACAGCGCCCTCGGGACCGATTTCGGATAGCGCCGCACGTCAGTTACAAGGGCAGTTTGTTTCGGCAAATTGGTCCGAGCTACCCGGGTGGTCCGATGATGATTTGAAAAATGTTTGGACGACATTTCTGCGTAACTGCCAAGGGCTGATGCGCCCCACTTCGACGAACCTAGCGGGCCCGACGCGTGCGACACCGCGCGCCTGGCAGCCGGTGTGCGCGGCTGCAACCGATCGTGCGCGTGCTCCAGCGGCGAACGACCCCCAGGCCGTCAGAAGATTTTTGCAGACCTGGCTGAGCCCCTGGCGCCTAAAGGGTCCAGATGGCAAGCCGGCGAGCAACATTGTGACTGGCTACTACGAGCCGCTGGTGTTGGGTTCTCGTACGCGCACGGGCGCGTATCAATGGCCGCTTTACACCGTCCCCGCTGATTTGCTTACGATCGACTTAGGTCGCGTCTATCCAGAGCTTGCCGGTAAACGCGTGCGCGGGAAATTAGAGGGTAAGCGGGTAGTGCCCTACGAAAGCCGCGCCGCAATCGAGACCTCTGGTCGACGTCCTTCCGCAATCGTTTATGTCAACGATCCCGTAGATAACTTCTTCCTGCAAGTGCAAGGGTCCGGTCGTGTACAGCTACCTGACGGCAAGACCATACGTGTGGCGTATGCGGATCACAACGGTCACCCTTATGTGTCGATTGGTAAATGGCTGGCAGACAAAGGCGAAATGCCCATTGCTCAAACTTCCATGCAAAACATACGCGCTTGGGCTAAACGCAATCCCAATCGCACACAAGAGATGTTGAACGCAAATCCGGCCATGGTGTTCTTTGCGGAAGAAGCCATCACAGACCCAGAAATTGGCCCCAAGGGTGCCTACGGCATACCCTTGATGGCGCAGCGCTCGATTGCCGTTGATACAAATTTTGTACCGCTGGGCACTCCCGTGTTTTTGTCGACGACTATGCCAGCGTCTAACACTACATTGAATCGACTGGTCTTTGCGCAAGACACGGGAACCGCCATTCGTGGTGCGGCACGAACAGACTTTTATTGGGGCTTTGGTGCGGCGGCCGGTGAGCTCGCAGGCAGAATGAAACAGAACGGACAGATGTGGGTGTTGTGGCCGAAACAGGCCGGCGCACCGTCGGCGCGATGATCAGGATGGCATAACCGGATGAGCGCTTCAATCGTTGTGTGTGGCAGTGGCATCGTGGGTTTAGCGACGGCGCTGGCGTTCGCCCGCAAGGGTGAGGCGGTCACGCTCGTTGGTCCACGACCGACCGTGCAAAATCTGTCTCAAAATGAGTTCTTTGCTCGGGTATATGCTGTGTCGCCCGCAAGCCAGCGTTTTCTTGCATCGATCGGCGTCTGGGATTTGATGGATGCACGACGGTTGACATCGGTTCAGGCGATGGAGATTCATGGCGACGGTAATGGATTGTTGAACTTGAACGCCTGGCAATCCGCGCAATCCGAGCTAGCCTGGATCGTCGAATCCTCCGAGATTGAGCGCGTGTTGGTGCAAGCAGCACAGGTGATGGGCTTGCGCTGGGTGACTGAAAAATTTGCATCCTATACGCCTGGCGCGCTCACCACGGAACGAGGCACCACCCTTGAAGCGGAGTTGTTCATCGCTGCCGACGGCGCACAGTCGCCGTTGCGCGCGGCAGCAGGGTTGACAGTAGAGAGCCGCCCTTACGGAGCGACTGCGCTAGTGGCTCATTTCAACTGCAAGGTGCCGCACCAAGGGACCGCCTTGCAATGGTTTGGTTCGGATGGCGTCTTGGCTTTGTTGCCTATGCCCGACGCGGCGCAGGGCCCACAAGTGTCGATGGTATGGTCCTTGAAAGAAGCCATCGCGAATGAGGTGCTGGCGATGCCCGCTGCACAGCAGGCCTCAGCATTACAGATAAGATTGGCGGCTGCGACTGCAGGACGTTTAGGTGTATTAACATTGCGCAGCGCGGTGCATGGTTTCCCGTTGACGCTCAATCAGTCTCCCATCATTGGCGATTGCTTGGCGCTCGCAGGCGATGCCGCGCACCGCTTGCATCCCTTAGCTGGGCAAGGACTTAACCTTGGGTTAGGTGACGTACAAGCGCTAGTCGACACCGTCACCGCGCGCGAGTCGTTCCGCAGTCCTGGTGATCCAATGGTATTGCGGAGGTATCGCCGACTCCGCGCGGAGCCTGTGATGGCGATGCGTCTCGTGACCGACGGATTGGCCCGTCTGTTTGATATTCAACACGCACCCGTTGTCTGGTTGCGTAACATGGGGATGAACCTCGCAGAAAAGTTACCGTTTATTAAGCGGCAGCTGATCGCGGGTGCATCCCGCTAGGAGAAATAATGTTTAACCGTTTTTTTATGAATATGTCGTGGATCGTGTTTTCTTTGGGGAGCACTGCCGTGCTGGCACAGGCGACACCCCCTGCCGTCGCAGCAGCTGCAGCAGTGAGCGCCGAGGATGCCAAAGCCGCAGCAGTCAAAAAGCTTTTTGCCGAACGCTTCAATAACCCACCGATTGTCGGCGTGCGCGCAACCCCTTACGGTCTATATGAAGTTCAGCTTGGGTCAGACCTGGTCTACACCGATGAGCAGGTGAACTTTGTCTTGGATGGAACGCTGATCGATGCAAAAACACGCCGCGACATCACACGCGAGCGTCAGGACGAGTTGGCAAAGTTGCCGTTTGAACAGTTGCCCTTCGAGTTATCTTTTAAACAGGTGCGCGGCGATGGCTCACGTAAGCTCGCTATTTTTGAGGACCCTAACTGCGGATATTGCAAAACGCTGCGCAAATCGTTGGGAGAAATTGATAACCTGACTGTTTACACGTTCCCCTATCCGATCCTCTCGCCCGACTCGACGCAAAAAGTTAAAAACATTTGGTGCGCAAAAGATCGTGCTGAAGCGTGGGATGCCTGGATGTTAAAGGGTGTGGTACCCCCAAATGTTGATTGTGAGGTTCCTGTTGATAAGATGGTGGCGCTTGGTCAAAAGCTGATGGTGCGTGGGACGCCAGCCATATTCTTCGCTGATGGCAGCCGAGTCGGGGGCGCAATTCCTAAAGAAGAGATCGAGAAAAGACTGAAGCAGTGAGTCTTGTCGGTTTAAAAATGCAGCTGATATTTTTTTAAGTGGACCGTGATTAAGGTCTTTAAGTCTGATTATTTGGAGATGACAATGCGTATTGCAGTGCTTGATGATTATCTGAAAGTGGCCCAAGGGTTGGCTGACTGGTCTTCGCTTAGCGCGGACGTTAAATTTTTTCATGAATTTATTCAGCCAGATCAGCTCGCAAAGACCTTGACTGATTTCGAAGTGGTTGTCGTCATGCGCGAGCGCTCAGCATTTCCTGCCGCCGTCATTCAGGCGATGCCAAAACTTAAATTACTGGTGACTACAGGACTGCGCAACAACTCGATCGACCTGGACGCCTGTCGCCAAAAAGGTGTAGTGGTGTGTGGCTCGCCAGGCGACCCCAAGAGCACCGGTGCCACCGCAGAACTTGCTTGGGCCTTGATGCTGGCATTGTTTAAGAAGATTCCTCAAGAGTCGGCCAACATGACGAACGGACTTTGGCAGACGTCGATGCCTCCCACCATTGAAGGTAAGCGACTTGGTTTGGTGGGCGCTGGCCAGTTGGGCAAAAAGGTCGCTAAGGTTGGTCAAGCATTTGGTATGGAAGTGGTGGCCTGGAGTCCTAACCTGACCGAAGAGCGCGCAGCCGAAGCCGGCGTGAAGCTCGTCACCAAGCAAGAGCTCTTCAATACTTCGGATGCGATTAGCGTGCACATGGTGTTGAGTGAACGGTCGCGCGGTGTTGTCGATGCTGCGAGCTTAAAGTCGATGAAGCCAACTGCATTTATTGTCAACACGTCGCGCGCTGGGTTAATTGATCAAGTTGCTTTGCGCGCGCTGTTAGAGCAAGGCAAGATCGGTGGCGCTGGGATCGACGTTTATGATGCGGAGCCTCTTGCCCCCGATGACGTGTGGCGCAAGGCCCCACGCACGCTCCTGACGCCGCACTTAGGTTATGCGACTCCAGAAAACTTCGCGGTCTTTTACCCCAATGTTGTTGCAAACATTGCGGCATGGGTCGCAGGCAAGCCGCAGCGGGTGCTAACCTAATGCAACCCGTCTTACCGCTCCATATTGTTGCGAGGTTGCTGCTTGTTTTATTAATGGCAGCGGCCGTTTATTTTTTTAGCGGCTTTGGGGTGCCGGTGCTCGCAGCGTTGATTATTGGCTTTGCGAGCTGGCCTCTTTATTCAAAATGGGTGGAGGTTTGCGGCGGACGTACGATACTCGCAGCTAGCACGGCGCTTGTTGCAATCGTTGTCCTATTGATTGTGCCGATTTCGATCGCACTCTACTACTCTGTCAACGAGGCAAGAAGTTTTGTAGCTTGGGTGTTGGCGGCGAACCGAGACGGTGTTGATGCGCCTTCCTGGATCGTCGCACTGCCCGTAGTGGGTGAAAGCCTTGGGTCGTACTGGGCTGAGTATCTTGGCGAGCCGCATGCAATCGGGAGCATGGTTGAACTGGTTAGCGGTCAACACATCGGCAATATTTATCGGCTCGTGTTGACGGCAACCGGTAACTTTTTTCACATCATGCTTACCTTGCTGTTCATGCTGATTACGCTTCTGTTCGTCTACAAAGACGGCCATCACATGGCGGCTCAGCTCGATATCTTGGGTGAACGCGTACTGCCCACCCGCTGGCAAAGATTTTCACGGGTGGTGCCTGCGACGATCAGTGCGACTGTGACGGGAATGGGTCTTATCGCAATAGGCGAAGGGGTGGTGTTGGGCTTGGCCTACTGGATCGCCGGCGTGCCATCGCCTGTTTTACTGGGCGTGATCACAGCCGTGATGGCGATGATCCCCGGTGGTGCTCCGCTCGCCTTTACGCTGGTGTCGCTCTATTTGGTCGGCTCGGGCAATCCTCTTGCGGGTGCCGGTTTGTTTGCCTGGGGATCGATTGAACTCTTTATCGTCGACAAGACCTTGCGACCACGACTCGTTGGTGGGCCCGTTAAGCTGCCGTTTCTACCAACGTTTTTTGGTCTAGTTGGTGGCGTGACGACGATGGGTTTTGTCGGCCTATTTATTGGCCCAGTCTTAATGGCGCTAATCGTTGCGCTTTGGCGCGAGTGGGTCCTTGGTGTGAAGGTTGACACCCTCACATAGTGTGAGCAGTTCGCTCAGGGACTTAACTTGCATTTTTGCTAATACGCGTGAGCGGTGCAGTTTAATCGTTGCCGCGGCTGAGCCGCTCAGCTTGGCAATCTCTTTGTTTGATCGCCCCGACAACATTTCCATACAGACTTCCGTTTCTCTGGGTGTCAACAGACTGAGCCTGGCTTTCGCTGTTGTGACGCGTGTCAACTTAGCATGTGTCTGCCGATCTAGCGTGATGCCGCTTTTGATCGCGTGTAAGAGGTCTTGCATCGAAAATGGCTTAAACAAAAAATCGATTGCACCTTGTTTCATGGCCGTGACGATTTGTGGCGAAAGACTTTCTCCACTGATGAAGATCACAGGTGTTTGCCAACCATGTCTTAGCAGCGTCGCCTGCGCCTCGATGCCAGATTGTTTCGGCATGCGCATATCTAAAAGGATGACTGCCGGTGAAGTGGGTACGGCATCACTTAAAAAAGATTCGGCGCTGTCGTATTCATTGACGATGTAGCCAAGCTCGGTGAGGGATCCCTTAAGCGCCCGCCGGATCGATGAGTCGTCGTCGACAAGGTACACGTGGCCAAGTGCTGCTGTTGTCATGATTGCAAACCCTTCAAGATGGCCCAACAGTACAAAAGATTGGACAAAGACGATATACGCCAATTAGTCTATTTAAGAGGTTCGGACCGACACGGGGTTATAGTTTATGGATATCGGCGCGGCCCGCTTGTACTGAAAATCGTGCAAGAGTATGGGCGTCAGACAGTGGGTCGGTCGCGTCACGAACCGCCTTGAGTGTCGTGGTTATTTGCGTGGGCGTAATGTCTACGACGCCAAAGCCACGCGATTCGCAGTCGCCAAAAACAAAGTGTGGATGGCGCTCAATGATTTTCGTCTGCTCGAGATTCGTAAGGGCGGTGAGCGAGGTGATGCTCGTTCCGCAAAACTCTACGCCCACTTTCTCACTCTTTGGCTTGTTGTAATCCGCCAAAATATTGCCCACCCAATTTTGATGGACGTCACCCCCTAGCAGCACGGGATTTGTGAGCTGGGTATTGCGCATAGAATCAATCAGTCTTTGCCGCGCCGCTGGATAGCCATCCCAACCGTCATTTGAATAGCTTTGACCGCCTTGTGTATTGAAGTTGCGTGGCCCGAACACGCTTTGCTGTCCGATGACGTTCCAAGTCGTACGCGAGCGTGTGAATTCAGTATTGAGCCACGCTTCTTGTTTCGATCCTAACAACGTGCGCTGGGGATCATTCCAGATCGCACAGGTGCGTGGATCGACTCTACTGCCACCCGGTCTGCCAGTGCGCGTGCATGCTTGCAAATCACGGTGCTGCCGGCTATCGACCGTATAAATATTAGCAAGGCTGCCGTAAGCGAGGCTGTCATACACACGAACTTCTTGGTCGATTCCGCCGAGCAAGGCGGCAAATTGTTCGCGCCGCACTGGCATGTGTTCATAAAACGCTTGGTAGGCTGCGCGACGTCGCGCCATAAAATCATCGACAGGAGTTCCCGAGTTGCCTGGATGCGTCGCCGCGTAGTCGTTCTGCGTCTCATGGTCGTCCCAGGTGATGATCCAGGGACAGGCTGCATGCATCGCTTGCAAGTCTTGATCGGACTTATGCAACGCGTAGCGACTGCGATAGCCTTCTAAGGTTGTAATCCACCCGCCTGTCGTGGGGCGGATATCGAAGGGTTTGGAGGCCGGATATTCGTACATGTAGTCGCCTAGGAACATGACCAAGTCCACTTCTTCAGCGAGCATGTGCCGATACGCGCTGTAGTACCCGTTGCCCCATTGCTGGCAGGACGCATAGGCGATACGAAGTTTTTGTACTGCAGCGCCTGCAACGGGGAATGTGCGAGTGCGGCCAACCGCACTGACGGCTTCGCCACAAATGAATCGATAGAAGTATGCACGATCTGACTGAAGTCCGGAGACTTCCGCATGCACGGCATGTCCAAGAGCAGGGTTCGCGAAGAGTTCACCTTGCTTGACGATGTCACTGAAGGCTGGGTCATGCGCCAGCTGCCACGTCACCTTGATTGGGCTACGTGCAAGTCCTGCAGCATCGACCGCTGCAAGTCCTAGACGCGTCCACAGGACGATAGCCTCGCTCGTAGGCGAGCCGCTCGCAATACCAAGGCTAAAGGGATTGGTGGCCCAGGCCTGACGAGCCCAGCCCATACTTGGCAAGCTGATCAGTGCAGCCGATGCTGCGGCAAGTTTGAGAAGATGCCTGCGCTGCACGGCCAGTGCTTAGAGCAGTGAGGTCGTACCGGTCATCGCAAAGATGCCGAAACCCACCGCGATAACGCCTAATCCACCCGCAAGCCAGGCGAGCAACATCACGCCAGTGATAATGCTTGAGGACGCAAGGACAATCGCCACTTGCAACACACCGGATGAGACTTCAAGATTGTGATACTTGTGGTTTGCAACCTGACCAAGTTTTTGAGCGGCAACGGCGCGCGCCGCTAATTCCTTGCGGCCCTCGCCTGTTTCTGGCTCGGAGTCGTAGCGTTTGGAGGCGTCTGTCCATCTTTTGATCATTGCCGCCGTTTTGGGATCGTCAGTCGATGGCTGGATTTGTGCTGACTGAATTGCTAAATCGGTACTTGTTTTGCGAATCGACTTTGCCTGGAAGAACGCCCAAAGGTTAGACGCTTCAACTTGTTTGGTAATGACTTCCGTTTGGTAGGCTTTACCCAAGGTTTCGCTAATGGCTAAACAAAGTGCGAGGACTGCAATTAAAAGCGCAATTTTTTTGTTTGAAGGGTCTACGTGACCGCCGTGTCCTGACATGGTGAATCTTCTCTATTTGTGTGGATGAGCGCTGCTCAACAGTTTTTCGGTATACGCAATCGCCAAGGCAGAAACGACAAAGGCTAGGTGAATAATCGTCTGCCACATCAGGGTAGATTCAGTCATGCTTGGAGCGTTGATGAAGGTCTTGAGCAGGTGGATAGACGAGATCCCGATGATAGCAGTCGCGAGCTTGACCTTTAGAACACCCGCGTTCACATGGGATAACCACTCGGGTTGATCCGGATGATCTTCTAGCTGCATGCGCGAAACAAAAGTTTCCCAGCCGCCTACTATCACCATCACCAGCAGGTTTGAGATCATCACCACGTCGATGAGACCCAAGACGATCAACATCAACTCGGTTTCTGTCACCGTTTTGTCGATCGTCATCATCGAGATCAAGTGGACGAGCTCTTTCCAGAACTGCCAAACATAAATACCTTGCGCGACGATCAGGCCGATGTAAAGCGGAGCCTGAAGCCAACGACTCATGAAAATCCAGCGGGGTAGCGTGCGCATTGAATAACCTCGAGGAATATATAACGCCAGGGTCTCGGGGAATCCGACGACCAATAAGATTAAATCACATTAGTATGTGTTTTTTTTTACGCCTGTTTATGTCGGATAAGTGCCGGGCAAAAGAATACTTTTGTCGACTTTTTCAACGTCTGTACGCCCGCAAAACGCCATGGTCAGATCCAGCTCTTTGTGCAGCATTTCAAGAACCTTGGTCACGCCTGGACCACCCATAGCGCCGAGCCCATACAAAAAGGCTCGGCCGATGTAGCAGCCGCGCGCCCCGAGCGCACGGGCCTTGAGGACGTCCTGCCCACTGCGGATACCACCGTCCATGTGAATTTCAATATCTTTACCTACGGCATCCACGATTGCAGGAAGACTTTGAATGCTCGACTCAGCGCCATCAAGCTGACGACCGCCGTGGTTACTAACGATCAACGCGTCCGCGCCGCTGTTAAGCGCTTGGCGTGCATCCTCAACGTCTTGGATACCTTTCAAAATCAATTTGCCGCCCCAGCGTTTCTTGATCCACTCGACGTCCTTCCAATTGAGGGCGGGGTCGAACTGTGAGGCTGTCCACTCGCTGAGCTTGCTCATGTCTGAGACGCCCTTGACGTGCCCGACAATGTTGCCGAATTGACGGCGTGGCGTGCCTAACATACCGAGTGCCCAGCGTGGTTTGGTCGCAATATTAATCATGTTTTTGATGGTTAGCTTTGGTGGAGCACTCAAACCATTTTTAATATCTTTGTGCCGTTGCCCCAAGATTTGTAAATCTAAGGTTAGTACCAAGGCTGAACAGTTGGCCCGCCTGGCACGATCGATCAACCGTTCAATAAAGTCCCGGTCTTTCATCACATAGAGTTGAAACCAGAAGGGGTGGTTGTCTGTGCCTTCGGCAACATCTTCAATAGAACATATGCTCATTGTGGATAAGGTGAAGGGGATGCCGAAATCACGTGCGGCCCGCGCAGCACGAATCTCTCCGTCTGCGTGTTGCATTCCGGTTAGCCCGGTAGGGGCGATTGCAACGGGCATGGCCACGCGTTGACCAATCATGGTGCTGACCGTTGAGCGGTGCTCCATATTGACGAGGATGCGTTGGCGCAGTTTGATTTTTTGAAAATCGCTTTCGTTGGCACGATATGTGCTTTCTGTCCAAGAGCCCGAGTCGGCGTAGTCATAAAACATTCGTGGGACGCGTTTTTGCGCCAATATGCGCAGGTCTTCGACGCTTGTGATTACGGGCATGGTGTGAGGTCTCCGGGCGGCGGCATGAATGAACCAACTTGGTGCATGGAATCGGTATACATTCCATTTGTCGTTAGTTTAACGGGCGGCAGTTGTTTTTGCAGGTTATTTGGTTTTAGACTTCAGGAAAATCAACCCTTTCGGAGAATGACATGTCAGCAACAAAAATCGCACGCGCAGGGCTTTTGCTGACAGCCACTTCCAGCGCTTGGGCGCACCCTGGTCACTCGGAAGGGCTCTCGGCAGAGTTGATGCATGTCATGGGTGATTGGGGCTACCTGAGCCTAGGTCTGTTAGCCGTTGCGGTGGCTGGGGTCATGATCTCCCGTCGCTAAGTCAGTCGAGCGGTCACGGTGTCACCACAACGTTAAACCTTCATTCGGAACGGTGTGAAATTTGTGTTCCGGTCGTAGTAGTCTTCATTTTCCTTGCGTTTTAAGAAGGCCACGATGCGGTATGTCAAGGGCGTCGCGAGGATTTCCCAAAGTGTCTTGATGCAATACTGCGCGATCACCACCGCGATGATTTGCTTCAGGGGCCAGATGCCGTAGAACGCCAAGAAATAGAAAAGGGTGGAATCAACGGCTTCGCCCGCAGCGGTGGAACCAATCGTGCGGACCCAAAGATATTTACCTTCGGTATAGATCTTGAGTTTTGCCAGCACAAAGGCATTGACGAGGCTGCCGCACCAAAAGGCAATGATGGAGCCCGCAGCGATACGCCAGGTATTACCAAAGACGATCTCTAGGCCTTGTTGCAAAGTACTGTTGTAGGCGCCCGGTGCGGGGGTCAAATTCACAACGACCAATGACATGAAGGCCGCAAATAGCAAGGCGAAGAATCCACACCACACGGCACGACGATCGTGGGCGTAGCCATAGACCTCAGTAAGAATATCGCCAAATAAAAACGCAATCGGAAAAAACAGAACACCCGCACCAAATACGACTGTGCCAAGAATAGGTAATTCAAATGGCGCCGCTTTCCCTGGACCAATCAAATGGGCGCAGACGAGAACCGTCACAAAAGCGACCAGAATGAAGTCGTAGTAACGGTACTTGCGTGTTGCGGCGGGAACGGAAGTGCTGGGCGTGGGGTGCATGCTGAAATCTTGTCTAAAGTCGATCGCAGATTTTAGCCTGTTACGTACGATGCATCCGCCGTTTTACCCATACAGGCCATGTGGTTTGATTCACAAGCAGCACGCCAAACATCGTGATCAAAATACCAAGCAAAATAAGAGGCGTGAGCGCTTCATCAAATAAAAACCATGCCATCAGTGCTGTGCTGGGCGGGACCAGATACATCATGCTACTGACCTTCGTTGCGTCGCCCTTACGCAGCAGAATAAACCAAAGGCTCATCGCACCAATCGAAATCGGGAGGATGCCCCACAGCATGGCACCGATCATCGGTGTGGTCCATTGCACTTCGCGTGTTTCGAACAAGAGCATCATGATGACGCTCAACACCAAACTGATCGAGAACTGAATCACCGAACCTGTTCGTAAGTCAAAGGAGGGGCAGTAGCGCTTTTGATACAAAGTACCAAAGGTGATGGACAGCATGGCCGCAAATACGAGCAAGGTGCTGATCAGCGATAAACCGTCAAGATGCAGCTTGGCATACAGCACAAGCGACACACCGGTGAGTCCGAGCAACAAGCCGAACCATTGCCGTGGCGTCACCCGCTCGGCCACGAAAGAGGCAAAGACAGCAGTCAGGATTGGTTGCAAACCGATGATTAGTGCAGCCAGCCCCGCTGGCATCCCTTGTTTGACCGCAGCCCAGACGCCACCAAGGTAGCCAAACTGAAACAAGGCACCCGCTACAGCGATATGTACGATTTGCCTGCCACGCGGCCATGGTGCTTTGAGCCACAACACAACAGGGATCATGCACAACAAGACACCGGCAAACCGAATGGCCAGAAACGTCATCGGTTCTGAATAGGGCATGCCATAGCGCGCAATGATAAAGCCCGTGCTCCAGATTACGATAAAGATCGGAGCAAACCACTGAGTAATTGTCATGCCCGACAGTGTAGAACGGTTTGCCTCTGCGTGTTACGCTGACGCCACTCTGGATGGCTTATGAATAACAAGACCCCCGCGCCTGCGGAACTGATTGACTCCCGGTACGCCTTTCGGCGGCTAGTGATTGCGTTGTGCGCGATGCTGATGGGCAGCAGTTGCATGTTCGCCGTGGCGGTTGTACTGCCTGAAGTGCAGGCCGAGTTTGGCGTGAGCCGGTCAGAGGCCTCTTTGCCTTACACACTCATGATGATCGGGTTCGGGGTCGGGGGTGTGTATATGGGGCGCATCGTCGATCGCTGGGGGGTGACGGTCTCTTTGCTGATCGGGTCAGTAGGTATTTTGATTGGATTCGTCTGGGCAGGCATGAGCGAAAGTATTTGGGGATTCGCGCTGGCCCATGGATTATTTTTAGGCTTGCTGGGTACCTCGGCAACGTTCGCGCCGCTTGTGGCCGACACATCGCTTTGGTGGAATAGACGACGCGGCATCGCCGTTGCCGTCTGCGCAAGTGGTAACTACCTTGCTGGTGCGATCTGGCCACACATTGCGCAATGGGGTGTCACAACGTCGGGTTGGCGTCAGACTTATATTGTGATGGGGATTGTTTGTAGCATCGGCATGGCGTTATTTGCATTATTCCTGCGCCGCCGTCCTCCGCTCAATCAAGTCAGCGTCCCCACAAATGGCCGCCCGTCAACTGTTTCGGAAACTCCCTTTGGGTTAACAACAAACAAGGCGCAGACACTTCTACTTGTGGCGGGGCTCGCTTGTTGTGTGGCGATGTCCATGCCGCAGGTGCATATCGTCGCCTATTGTGTCGACTTGGGATTTGGCCCCGCTCGTGGAGCAGAAATGCTTTCTTTGATGCTAGCGTGTGGTGTAGTTAGCCGTTTGGTTTCTGGCGTGATTTGCGACCGAATCGGAGGTATCAAGACACTTTTGTTGGGCTCCGCCTTACAAGGCATTGCCTTGTTGATGTTCCTGCCATTCGATGGACTCGTATCCCTTTATTTGATTTCTGCGATGTTTGGTTTGTTTCAAGGCGGAATTGTTCCGTCCTATGCCATCATTATTCGAGAACAGTTCCCTGCGGCTGAAACGGGCCGACGGGTGGGCGCCGTCATCATGGCGACAATGTTAGGCATGGCGTTGGGTGGTTGGATGTCAGGCAAAATCTTTGACCTGACGGGTTCTTATCAGGCTGCGGTGATGAATGGAATTTTGTGGAACCTACTCAATCTATCCATCGCAACCTGGCTATTTCTCCGGGTGCGTCGCATGAGTCGCATCGCAGCAACGACCCCTTAAGTGCCCTGAACTGAACTACGAAAAACGGTTGTCCACCACAGAGCGATAGCGTTGTTCTAGCTCATCAGCCGACGCGATACTGATACCAAGATCTTGCACGAGACCGTTGTTGAGTCCGTATACCCAACCATGGATGGTCACGGGTTGCCCACGAGACCAGGCGTCTTGAACGCTGGTGGTTTGACAGACGTTGACGACTTGTTCGATCACGTTGAGCTCGCACAGACGATCCATGCGTTCTGTGCGCTGTACAAGCTTTCCCATGTAAGTGCCATGCTTGTCGTGTACGTCCTTGATGTGGCGAATCCAGTTGTCCGCAAGACCCACACGTATGTTTTCAAGGGCGGCCCGTACACCGGCGCAGCCGTAATGACCCACGACAATAATGTGTTTGACTTTTATTTGATCGATTGCGAATTGAATCACCGACAGCGCATTGAGATCGGTATGCACCACTACGGTCGCGAGGTTTCGGTGCACGAAGACTTCACCCGGGGCAAGACCCGTAATCTGATTGGCCGGAACGCGAGAATCGGAGCAACCAATCCACAAGTACTCGGGCGCTTGCTGATTAGCAAGTCGATTAAAGA